>NZ_JAKLTL010000009.1:0-126639 GCF_022012315.1 Acinetobacter sp. ME22 | reverse complement strand
TATTTGCATACACTCATTTTTACAGCAATTTGCATTTTTTTGCTTAACTGACTGGCATTAGTCTGATCAGACTGCTTTTTTATATCCCGAATAACTTAATTTTGAATCACTTGAGCAATCGCATGTGCAACATGTTCAATGTTTTTACGGTTCAAACCTGACACACAAATCCGTCCGCTTTTAACTAAATATACCGCAAATTCTTCGCGTAAGCGCTCAACTTGCTCAGGACTCAAACCTGTGTAACTAAACATGCCTTGTTGCTCGGTTAAATAGCCAAAGTTCTGCTCTGGAACAGCTTGCTCAAGCAAATCACGTAGAGTGACACGCATTTCCAAAATACGCTGACGCATTTCTTCCACTTCATTCAGCCACAACTGTTTCAGTTCATCTTGGTTTAACACCACATTCACCAAAGATGCACCTGTCGTTGGCGGGCTTGAATAATTACGACGCACTGTTGCTTTTAACTGACCCAAAACACGTGTTGCTTCATCTGCGTTATGACACACCACAGACAAACCACCAACACGCTCACCATAGAGTGAGAAAATCTTAGAAAATGAATTACTTAAAACAAAACGCACCGATGTATTGGCTAAAGCACGAATCAGATAAGCATCCTGCTCGACGCCCTGTCCAAAACCTTGATAAGCAATATCCAAGAATGGAATCAGGTTACGCTGCTGAATAATTTCAATGATGATATCCCACTGATCCGCAGACAAGTCCACGCCTGTCGGGTTATGACAGCATGGATGCAACAACACAATGCTTTGCTCAGGCAACTGAGACAAGGTTTGACACATGCCAGCAAAATCAACTTGCCCTGTTGCCGCATTAAAATACGGATATTGATGAGTCTTAAATCCAGCACCTGCAAAAATTGCAATATGGTTGTCCCAAGTAGGATGACTCACCCACACTTCAGAATTTGGAAAATACGTTTTTAAAAAATCCGCACCAACTTTAAGCGCACCAGAACCACCCAAGGTCTGAATGGTCGCAATGCGCCCTGCACTCACCGCCGCATGTTGCTCACCAAACAACAAATGCTGAACTGCTGCACGATAGCTCAACAGACCTTCCATGGGTAAATACAATTTGGCTTGCTGCTCTGTTTTGGCATATTGCTGTTGCGCCTGAGAAATCGCTTCTAGCTGAGGAACTATACTGTCTTCGTTGTAATATAAACCAATACTTAAATTAACCTTGTGTTCCCGCGGATCAACTTTAAAGCTTTCCATTAACGATAAAATCGGGTCGCCCGCATAAACTGGAATATGATCAAACATAGTTTTTCTCGATGAATTACGCCACATAACGATCTGAACGATGATTCAACGTCAGAATCATGTTCAAAATCACTGCACCTAAAATAGAAATTGCCAGCAACTTGGTATTTACATACGCCAAAGATGCCAACAAGATACAAATATCCAAGCCCATTTGAATTTTTCCTGCAGGAATGCCATAACGCTTTTGAATGAACAATGCGAGCAGGTTAAATCCACCTAAACTTGAACGATGTCTAAATAAAATTAAGAAGCCCAAGCCCATAAAAATATTGGCTAAAATGGCCATATATAATGGAGACATGCCTTGCACGTGAATGAATAAAGGATGTATTTCAGTGAGTACAGACAGTAAACCCACTGCAATAAAAGTTTTAATCACCATTTGCAGACCAAGCTGCTTATATGCCAAGTAATAAAATGGCAAATTCAGGGTAAAGAAAATAAAACCAAATTTAATCCCTGTGACATAGTGAATCAGCAACGCCAAACCCGCTGTTCCACCTGTCAATGTGCCTGCACTTTGCATCAGCAACATGGCAAAGGAAATCATGAAGGTCGCGATCAACATCGCCAAACCATCTTCAACTGAAGAGTGAGGTTTTAATTGCACCTCAGGCTGATAATTAATCATAGATGTTGTATTACTCATGCTGATTATCCACGTTCATCATTTGATGATTTTCTTTAATGCGTTCAAGCACAATTGAGGTATTAAAGTTACCAATGCCAATATTTAACGATGCCAAACGGTTAATGAGTTGACTCATCTGGTTTAAGTCACTCACTGTCACTTTCAACATATAGTCATAACTGCCTGTGATTTTATACACTTCACGAATCATGGATTCCTGCTCAACAAAGGCGAGGAATTTTTCCAGAATTTCAGTGCTATACTGCAACAGCTTGATTTCTATAACCCCCATCACAGGGTAACGCTCAGCACTCGGGTGCAACTGGGCAAAATATCCCACCACCATACCTTGTTGCTCGAGCGCAATACGTCGTCTTGAACATTGTGATGTCGATAATCCAACAATCTCTGCCAGTTCCTGATTACTCAGACGACCATTGGCTTGCAACTGCTGTAAAATCTTTTGGTCATATTCATCAAGCTGATTGCTCACAATTCACTACCTCTATTTACTGTTCTAGCACCGAGATGCTGTTTTCTTTCTGCCGATATTTCAAAATATATGCCGCGCTGAGCACCACCAGCCAAACTGGCAACAAAATCACAGCCATGCGCATTTCTTCAGATACAGCCATGATCACCAGAATACCAATCACAAAAGCGATGGTTAAATAGTTCGTCCATGGTGCAAAAATACTTGGGAATAATGCTTGGCGCTTCTCTTGCTGCATAAATTTACGGAATTTTAAATGGGTGATTGAAATCATTAACCAGTTCAATACCAACGCTGCAACCACCAACATCATCAGAATTTCAAAGGCATTTCTCGGTGCAACATAGTTCACGACAACACAGAGTGCTGTAACGGCTGCTGACACCAATAATGCAGCAACAGGAATACCACGACTGTTGATTTTTTTCAGGAAACTTGGTGCATTACCCTGTTCCGCCAAGCCAAACAACATACGGCTATTGCTATACACACAACTGTTATAAACCGACACGGCTGCGACCAACACCACAATATTCAAGACATTGGCAACACCTGTGCTATTGAGCGACTGGAAAATCATCACAAACGGACTGCCACCTTGTGCCACCTGATCCCATGGAAACAAGCTCAACAAGACACCAATTGCACCGATATAAAAAATCAAAATACGGTACACAATCTGGTTGGTTGCTTTTGGAATGGTATGCTGTGGATTTTTGGTTTCTGCCGCTGCGATTCCAACCAGTTCCAGACCACCAAAAGCAAACATAATAAATGCCATAGCAGAGACTAAACCTGACCAACCATGCGGTAAGAAACCACCATGCTGCCATAAATTACTGACACCTGCCGATGGACCTGCATGACCTGAAAATAGTAAGTAAGCTCCAAAACCAATCATGCTAATGATTGCCACGACTTTAACGCAGGAAAAAACAAACTCGAGTTCACCAAATAGGCGAACATTCAGCAGGTTAATTGCATTGATCGCAATAAAGAACACCAATGCTGTCAGCCATGTCGGTACACTTGGCCACCAAAACTGCACAAAAATCCCGATTGCACTCAGCTCTGCCATACTCACCAGTACATACAAAACCCAGTAATTCCAGCCCGACATGAAGCCTGCCATCCGCCCCCAATACTTGTAGGCAAAATGACTAAATGACCCACTGACTGGCTCTTCAACCACCATTTCCCCGAGCTGACGCATAATTAAAAATGCGATAAAACCCGCGATGGCATACCCCAATAGCACACTCGGCCCAGCCAACTGAATCGTGTGTGATAACCCCAAGAATAAGCCTGTGCCAATCGCACCACCAAGCGCAATTAATTGCACATGCCGATTCGATAACCCCTGTTTAAGTTGCTGAGACTGATCCGACATAACAATAGCTCATATTTATAAATATGCAATAACTTTGCAATTGATATGCCAAAAACAGGATTTATGCCTATATTTATTATTTTAACCGTTATTTATTGCATAAATTACAATTCTTATCACGAAAGAAGCGCCAATTTAAATCATAAAGAATATTTTCCGACTCTTTTTAATGCAATCTTGCGTAAAGAATGTGCACAATAAAAAACGCACAGACTGGCTGTGCGTTGAATCGCTATTTTTTAACTCATTTAATGAATATTGAGTGCATCACGCATAATAAAAAACAAATCCGTCTGATCAATCAAACCTGACACATTGGCAGCACGTGGGCCATACGCCGCAATTCTCACTTGCGCCCCTGTATGTTCCTGACTATCACCTGTCGATGTCGCATAATTCACAGCCATTGCTGACTGATCTTTGGTCAATAAATTGGCAGTTTTTCCTGGGCTGTCCGCGTCCACTGGAATAATCTGGCTGGTGTGTGCATGATCACCTGTGACAATAATCAGCGTATCAGGATGATTTTTCGCAAATGCTAGTGCTTCCTGAATCGCTTCATCTAAAGCTACAGTTTCACCGATTTGACCACACGGGTTGGCTGCGTGGTTTTGCTTATCAATCGAACCACTTTCCACTTGCAGGAAAAAGCCTTTTGGATTTTTATCCAAGAGCTGAATCGCTTTTGCCATCATCATTCGCAAAGTTGGAATTTCATTTCCACGTTCAGGATTCACTTGACAACGCTGAGCCGCTTGCTTATTCCCATTCAGTACTGCTTTCGGCCCCATCCAGCTCACAGGTAAATTACCTTGTGCAAACAAACCTAAAACAGGTTGCTTTTGATTGGCAATCGTCAATTGGTTAAGCTGATCGGCATTAGACACCACTTGATAACCACGCGCCTGTGCCTGAGCCAATAAGGTCTGACCTTTATATTGCCCAGCCGTTGCCATCTCATTAAATGAAGTTGCACCACCCCCCAAGGTCACATCCGCACGAGCATCTATTAACTGTTCCGTGATTGATCCTAAGCCACCATTTTCCAAAGTATTGGTTGGGCAAAGTTTAGCAGTTGAAGATGGTGAATAGCATTTTCGATGCGTTACATGTGCAATCAGTGCCGCAGGGGTTGCATCCTGCAATTCAGTTGTGGTTACATTTCCTGTGGCATAGCCTGCCCGTTTTGCCAAAGCCAAAATCGAGTCATGTGCTTTTGCCTGTATATCCACACCAATTGCACCATTATAGGTTTTTACACCTGTTGCCCATGCCGATGCTGAAGCGGCGGAATCGGTTACATAATCAATGGTTTTATCTTTATTGATTGAATAGGTGGTATAGCTGCCTGTAAATGGCAACACATCGATTCCTTTAAAATAGCCACCTGCACCTTCAACATAATTTCGGGCGATGGTAATTTCCGAATCGCTTGTTCCATCCCCAATAAATAAAATCACATGTTTAACATAGCGTGAGTCAATTGACGCCTTAAGGGCTTCACTACGCTCTTTCGTTAAACGAGTTGCGCCCGAAAACTGATCCAGTTGACCTTTCGCTTGTGGTGCAATCAAATGATTTTGTGATGATGCTGTTTGTGGCATAGTACTGCATGCACTGACTGCAATTGCAACACAACTGCTGAGTAAAAGTGGTTTTAAATTCACCAAGAGGCTCCTGTTATCGATATTGTTTTGCCACTTGAGTTAAATTAATGGATTTATATTGCAATTTGATTTAACTTCATCACCTTAACCCACAGATAAATGATTATTTTTAAAACAATTAAACCCTAAAACTAGAAAACTTAAGCTCAAATACTTGACCAAGGCTATAAGAATCCATAAAATCCTTTTCCATATTCTCCAATAGCTCAGTCGGTAGAGCGACGGACTGTTAATCCGCAGGTCCCTGGTTCGAGCCCAGGTTGGAGAGCCAAATTCAAAAGCCCATAAGTTTTCTTATGGGCTTTTTTAATACTTGCCTATAGTTACCAATTGTAAGCACAATTTGTTTTGACTGAAATCAATCATCCTCTAAACTAGCGACCTAAGTACTGTGGCAGTCTGTTTCTTCTCGCCCCAATTAGGATACATCATATGTTAACACCGCAAGAAATCCGAGCTCGTGACCGTAAGCGTTGGACGATTTTCGCTATTGCACTACTTATTCCGATTGCTTTAGTGCTGTTGCTGTTTTTAGCTGCATCTCAAGATACGAAAACCAAAGCTAAATATGATGAAGAACGTGCTGAATACGCCCAAAAATACCAAGAAGAAGATACTCAATCTAGCCAGCCAATGAGTTCTCAACAACAGTTTGATAAACTGAAACAGGATTCAGAAGCCAAAACTTCAAGCAATCAGTAATCGAGTTTTAACATGAAGAAAAAGGCTTATCTATAGATAAGCCTTTTTTATTTGATAATGCAATGAATTGTTATTCAACAATTTTTAATGTCACATCAATATTGCCACGCGTTGCATTTGAATACGGACAAACAATATGCGCAGCATCAACTAGCTTTTGTGCTTCAGCATGATCCATCTCTGGCAAGTGAATATTTAAGGTCACTTCAATGCTGAAACCTGTTGGAATAGGACCAATACCCACTTCCCCCTCAATGAAAGCATCTTTAGGCATATCAAATTTGTCACGAGCTGCGACAAATTTCATTGCACCCAAAAAGCATGCCGAATATCCTGCTGCAAAAAGTTGCTCTGGATTGGTGACTGCACCACCTGCACCACCCATTTCTTTAGGTACACCTAACTGAACATCAAGCACACCATCATCTGAGGTTGCACGACCATCACGACCACCTGTAGCTTTGGCTTTAGCAGTATAAACGACTTTTTCTAATGACATGATTTCTTCCTTTAAATTAAGTATCACACAAATATATCGTACACGATATAAATATTCAGTCAATAACTCACAGCAACTAAACTGTAAATTATTTAATCAATGTAGCACGCAACTGTTCTAACTGATGTTTCAACTCGATTAAAGTTTGTAAATCACATTGACTGGTTTGCTGGATCAATTCAGGAATCATTTGAGCTTGCTGCTTTAAAGCCAAACCTTGCTTAGTCAAACCAATCAATACCTGCCTTTCATCCTGATCGGAACGCTGGCGAGTAATCAGCTCCGATTTTTCAAGTTTTTTCAGCATAGGCGTCAGTGTTGATGATTCGAGATAAAGGCGTTTACCAATCTCCGATACTGTCACCCGATCTTGCTCCCAGAGCACCAACATAACCAAATATTGAGGATACGTGATTCCCAAAGGTGCAAGTAACTGACGATATTTTTGATTAAATGCCAAATTGGCAGAATAAACCGCAAAACACAGCTGATTATCTAGTTTTAATAATCGATCATCACTCAAAAGCCTCTCCTCGTATCACACGACTGTCATCGGCATTATAGCTAAGATTGCCAATAAAAAAGCCCGCACAAGGCGAGCTTTTTAAATATGGTTACAGCAAATAAATTACAAGCTGTAATACATATCAAATTCAACAGGGTGAGTTGTTGTGTTTAGACGGCGAACATCTTCCATTTTAAGGTCGATATAAGCATCCAACATTTCTTTAGTGAACACGCCACCTTTCAACAAGAACTCATGATCCGCTTGAAGTGCTTCAAGCGCCATTTCTAGGCTATGAGCAACAGTTGGGATTTTAGCTTCTTCTTCAGGAGGAAGATCATACAAGTTTTTGTCAGCAGCTTCACCTGGGTGGATCTTGTTTTGGATACCATCAAGACCAGCCATCAACAATGCAGCAAAACCTAAGTACGGGTTCATCATTGGATCAGGGAAACGCGCTTCGATACGTTTGCCTTTAGGGCTAGAAACGTAAGGAATACGGATAGATGCTGAACGGTTACGTGCTGAGTAAGCCAACATGATTGGCGCTTCAAAGTGAGGAACCAAACGTTTGTATGAGTTAGTCGATGGGTTAGTAATCGCGTTTAATGCACGAGCATGCTTGATCACACCACCGATGAAGTAAAGTGCCATTTCTGACAAACCAGCATACTCATCACCAGCGAACAAGTTCTTGCCATCTTTAGAGATTGACATGTGAACGTGCATACCAGAACCATTATCACCTACCATTGGTTTAGGCATAAAGGTTGCAGTTTTGGCATATTGGTGTGCAACGTTCCAAACCGCATATTTGAACTGTTGTACTTCGTCAGCTTTACGAACCATTGTATTGAAGCTTACACCAATTTCTAACTGGCAAGATGCAACTTCGTGGTGATGTACTTCTACACGACCTGACCCCATGATGTCTTCGATTTTGTTACACATCTCAGCACGCATGTCTTGATGAGAATCAACAGGCGGAACTGGGAAGTAACCACCTTTAACGCGTGGACGGTGACCAGAGTTACCAGATTCGTAATCTTTACCGGTTGACCAAGCTGCTTCTTCAGCGATCAAAGTATGACGAGCGCCAGACATGTCGATGTCCCATTTCACTTCGTCAAATACAAAGAATTCTGGTTCTGGACCAAAGAATGCTGTATCACCAATACCTGTAGATTTTAAGTATTCTTCTGCACGACGAGCAATCGAACGTGGGTCACGTTCATAACCTTGACCAGTAGATGGTTCAATAACGTCACAAGTCACAACAACAGTCGGTTCAGCGAAGAACGGGTCGATAAAACCTGTTTCTGCATCTGGACGCAAAATCATGTCAGACGCTTCAATGCCCTTCCAACCTGCAATTGAAGAACCATCAAACATTTTACCGTCTTCAAAAGAGTCTTCATCAATTGAGTCAGCTGGGTAAGTTACGTGTTGCTCTTTACCTTTAGTATCTGTAAAGCGAAAATCGACCCATTTAGCGCCACTTTCTTTGATAAGTTCAAGAACCTTGTTCGCCATGCTCTTTATGCTCCAATCAAGTATTTTTATTGCACGTATGAGGTGCGTGTTAGAAGTTGGACGTAATTAAGCAACTCCCGTGCCAACTTTATAATGCTTAGCTAAGCTATTGATAAGTATATATTCTAAATAGTGGTTAGCCAATTCACCTTTCATCATTATACTGTTCATAAAATGAAATGCACCATATTCAAACATTTTAGGCAGTATTCTATTAAAAACGACACAAAATGAACCAAAAAAGTGCGTTTATCTATTTATGATTTAATGCAGTGCATTCACAAGCCGATTGCTGAAAATTAATTGCTATTTTTTTATACAGTACTACAGTTTTTTGAAGATTTTATGTCAAATGTTACACCCCAACTCGTCAAAGCCGCTCATCTTTTACAAACTGGTAGATCAAAAACTGATATTAAATGATCAATTTAAAGGTTCCACAACAACATCAAGTCACTCATGAAAGCAATTTGTATCGCCTTAGTGCATTGAGCATTTTCTCCTGAAATATAAAAATTGCGAGCAGCACTCGTAGTACTGTAAGACCACATACCTACACAGTCAGGATTTCTATCATCTTTGAGTTTGTACTTGATTGAGAATGCAACAATTCGGCATGAAATAGTTCAGCAAAAATCGGTTATTTTTTGCTATGATGATTTTCGCTATAGAAAACCGCCTTTATTTTTTTAGATAAATATGGGTTTTTCATGTTCTATATCAGTAATTTTGGACTAAGCACATTTTACGTGCATGCATCTCAATAGGTTAAATATCATGCTTCTAATGATAGACAATTACGACTCCTTTACTTACAACATCGTCCAGTACTTTGGCGAATTAAATCAAGAAGTAAAAGTAGTTCGCAATGATCAAGTCTCATTAGAGGATATTGAACGATGGCAACCGAAGTATCTGGTGATTGGCCCTGGCCCTTGTTCTCCTTCTGAAGCTGGCATTTCCATTCCTGCCATTCAGCACTTTGCAGGCAAAATTCCGTTGCTTGGCGTGTGCTTGGGGCATCAAAGTATTGGACAAGCCTTTGGCGGAAAAATTGTTCGTGCCAAACATGTCATGCATGGTCGTTTGTCAGAAATGCATCATAGCGACAAAGGAATCTTCAGCGACTTGCCATCACCATTTACAGCGACACGCTATCACTCACTTGTGATTGACCAAGCGATGTTACCTGAGTGCCTAGAAGTGACCTGTTGGACCAATGAACCTGATGGTTCTATGGAAGAAATTATGGGTGTGAAACATAAGACATTGCCTGTTGAAGGTGTGCAATTTCACCCAGAATCGATCCTAAGCCAACACGGACATCAAATTTTCCAAAATTTCCTCGATATTTATAAATAGCGGTTGCCATGAATATTCAACAAGCTCTAAGCCATATTACAAAAAACATTCACCTCACCCGAAGTCAGATGCAAGATGTGATGCGTAGCATCATGCAAGGTGAAGCCACTGATGCACAAATTGGTGCTTTACTCATGGGACTACGTCTCAAAGGTGAAAGCATCGATGAAATTACTGCTGCTGCCGAAGTCATGCGTGAGTTAGCCATCAAAATTGATGCCCGTGATATTCCTCATTTGGTTGATATCGTGGGTACAGGCGGCGATGGTCAGAACTTATTTAATGTCTCGACTGCCTCTAGCTTTGTGATCGCTGCCGCAGGTGCCAGCATTGCTAAGCACGGTAACCGTGGTGTTTCGAGTAAATCGGGTTCATCTGACCTGCTCGAACAGGCAGGAATTCGGTTGGATCTGAACATTGCCCAAACCGAACGGTGTATCCGTGAAATGGGCATTGGTTTCCTGTTTGCGCCAAATCATCATCAAGCCATGAAACATGCGATTGGCCCACGTAAAGAATTGGGTATTCGTACCATCTTTAATTTACTTGGTCCACTGACCAATCCTGCGGGCGTAAAACGTCTTGTGATTGGCGTGTTCTCCGATGAACTCTGCTATCCAATAGCAGAAGTCATGAAGCAGCTCGGTGCAGAGCATGTCATGGTGGTGCATTCTAAAGATGGTTTGGATGAAATCAGCCTCGCTGCACCCACAACGGTTGCCGAACTCAAAGGCGGTGAAATTCAGACTTGGACGATTTCCCCAGAAGATGTCGGCATTACCCCACAAAGTTTGCATGGCCTGATTATTGATAGCCCAGACGCCAGCCTGAAACTGATTAAAGATGCGCTTGGACGCAACAAATCAGAAATTGGACAAAAAGCAGCAGACATGATTGCACTCAATGCAGGTGCAGGGATTTATGTTGCAGGCTTGGCGAAAGACTACAAACAAGGTGTGGCATTTGCCCAAGATATTATTGATGGCGGTCAGGCACTTGAAAAAATGAGTGTTTTTGCCGAATTTACAAAAACCCTAAAACAGATTGAAAGCGCATAAGGAACGGTGATGGTAGATATCGCAAACACAATTTTAGGTAAAATTGTTGACCGTAAAGTTGAGGAGCTTGCCGCACGCCGTAAAACTTACAGCTTGCAAGACCTTGAACAACTGGCTGCGCAAGCCACACCTGTACGTGGTTTTGCACAAGCATTGCGTGCTAAACGCCCAGGCGTGATTGCTGAAATTAAAAAAGCATCACCTTCAAAAGGGGTGATTCGTGCCAACTTCAATCCTGCTGAAATTGCTCAACAATATGAGCGTGCGGGTGCAGCATGTTTATCCGTCCTGACTGATGTCGACTTTTTCCAAGGTGCAGATGAAAATATTCAGATTGCACGCACACATTGTACATTGCCTGCTCTACGTAAGGATTTCTTGATTGATCCTTACAATGTGGTTGAAGCACGTGCTTTGCATGCAGACTGTATTTTGCTGATTGTGGCGTGCTTGTCCGATCAACAACTTCAGGAAATGTCACAAACTGCATTCGAGCACAACCTTGATGTTTTGGTTGAAGTGCATGATGAAGCTGAACTTGAGCGCGCATTACAACTCGATGAACGCTGCTTACTCGGAGTCAATAACCGCAATCTGAAAACTTTTGAAGTCGATTTAAACACTTCATTACGTTTGAAAAAACTACTTGATCCACAGCGATTACTCGTAACAGAAAGCGGCATTGCAACAACAGAAGATGTCAAAATCATGCAAGATCATGACATTCACAGCTTCCTTGTTGGCGAAAGCTTTATGAAACAACCTGATCCTGCACAGGCATTCCAAGCCCTATTTGGAACACCTGAACAGTTATAAAAGCATCTTGATGCAAGCCGAATTTAGATACGTCTAGATTCGGTTTTTGTATTATTTTGATTGCTTAGCGGGATTAAAATAATTCAAAACCATCCCTTGCCGACTTAACAAAATTTATATTACAAATAAGCATTCAGCTTTTGATCTCTCACCCATAGCATTTCGTACTATACTGACTAAGTCAAATTTCACTTTTTTATGTTTATTATCATGAGTAATAAAGATTCTGCTCTGTCTAAAGAGCAACAATCACTGCTCAAGCAGTTTAAAAAACAAATCACTCATCCTCAGACGACTCAACTGTTACAACAACAGGCTGTAGAAAAAGCGAAAGCTGAAGAACCTGAGAATGACTGGGATTTATTTAAAAAAGCTACCCAAGGCGTGCAAAAGTTAGATCACGCCAATATTGCCAATCTCAATCAAACCAAACGTAAAAAACTCGATGCTCAGACGCTTGCAAAACGCGTTGCTGCGGAAGGTTCAGCCGAAACTGAAGGAGCTGAACTCTCTGATACTCAAGCTGCACTAAACCCCGTTGGCAGCCAGCAAACTCTAAGTTATCGCATTGCAACTTTACAGCATCGGGTATTTGAAGATTTAAAAGCAGGCAATTTACGCTGGTTCGAGGCGGTAGACCTGCATGGCTGTACTGTTGAACAAGCGCGTGCTGCTGTTCTACAAGTCATTCAAATGGCAAAAGATGAAAATCAAAATGTCATTAAAATTGTACATGGCAAAGGCCCTGAAGCCATTTTAAAAACTTATGTGAATGGCTGGTTACGCCAACATCGAGATGTACTGGCATTTGTCAGTGCGCCTGAAAACCAAGGCGGAACAGGTGCAGTTCTGGTGCTTCTGAAACGTACAGAGAAAAATCCAAAGTATAAACAGTAAGCTGTTTTAATAATTATTGTCGGTCTTTGGCAAGTTTTCTGTTAAAATGCCGACCTTGCTCAACCAGTGTAAGTGAACACCTGTTATGTCTATGCAGCAATCCTACGAAAAAATTCTCACTGCGGTCGGTGAAGACCTTCAACGTCCGGGTCTTAAAGACACGCCTGTTCGTGCGGCGCGCGCTTTTTCGTATTTGACTTCAGGTTATAACCAAACGCTTGAAGAAGTTACAAACAACGCGGTTTTCCCATCCGAAAACCGCGAAATGGTTTTGGTGAAAAACATCGAATTTTATTCGCTATGTGAACACCATTTATTACCATTTTATGGTCGTGTGCATATTGCCTATTTGCCTGAAGGACAAGTCTTGGGACTTTCTAAATTTGCCCGCATTACTGAAATGTTTGCGCGTCGTTTGCAAATTCAGGAAAATTTAACGCAGCAAATCGCGGAAGCCGTTGCAAGCGTAACGCATGCACGCGGTGTTGCCGTGGTGATTGACTCGGCACATATGTGTATGATGATGCGTGGCGTTGGCAAACAAAACTCAACAACGCGTACGGTCTCTTTTGTTGGTGAATTCAAAACTGATGAAGAAGTACGCCGCGAGTTTTTACGCGTTGTGCCTGAGAGCTATTAAGCTTGAACGACCAAAGGCAAGTTTTTACTTGCCTTTTTTATGTCTGCGATGTTGAACATATGCTTCGTGTAACTGCCAGTTGCCCTGTGCGTCACGTTGCCCCAAAATTTTCAGCACCAGCACCAAACTGAGCAGTAGCAATAAGTACCACGAGCCAATTTTTCCCCACCAAACAATGTGCCAACCATCCATCTGACTTGGATAAACCCAAATGTCATAAAAAGTACTAATATTTTCCGCAATCCAAATCAGAAAAGCTAAAAATAGTAAGACTGGCAGCATGGGCAAATGCCATGAGTGACTTAAAATCTGAAAATTCACCTTGGTCTTCCAGAAAATCAACACACTCCACACAAATAAAATACTGCGAATATCAATAATAAAAAACTTACTGATGAAGTTGATATAAGCACACAATGCCAGTGCCAACATATTGACCAAGTTTGGCAATTTTTCAAATGAGAGATGAAATAAACGAATTGAACGCGCAAAAAAACTGCCAATTGCCGAATACATAAAGCCTGCAAATAAAGGCACAGTCAAAATTTTGAGAATTGCAGGTTCAGGATACTGCCATGAACCAATATTCGGTGCAGTCAGTACCAGTTCCATAATCATCGCCATCACATGAAATAGCGCAATGACTTTCGCTTCCTGCCATGACTCCAGACGAAAATACAGCATCAAACCTTGGATCAGAATCGCACAGAAAAACAAATAATCGTAACGATACAAGCCCCAATAAGACTGATGCCCCATTTTAAAACTCAAGGCAAAAACGATCAGCAATAAAATACCAAAAAGTGCAGCGGACATGGCACGCTGCACTACAGTAAAAATAAATCGAACGGCAAGGTTCACGCAAATTTAGCCTAGATACTTGGCGCTATATTCATGAACAGTATCGACAAAAACTTTGGCATGATCTGGATCAACCCATTGAGTGATACCATGTCCAAGGTTTGCGATATATCCTGTTTTTTCACCATTTGCATAGGCATCATCAAGCATGGCATGAACGGCTTTTTGAATCGTGTCTGCTGAGCCATATAAAGTTGCAGGATCTAGATTACCTTGTAATGCAACTTTACCCTGCACCATTTCACGTGCAGTCTGTAATGATGTTGTCCAGTCTAGTCCTAACGCATCCGCACCTGTGTTCAGCATTGGTACTAACCATTGCCCACCACCCTTGGTAAATAGAATGACAGGAATACGCTGACCATCTTTTTCACGCTGTAAACCTGCAATAATTTTCTGCATATACTGCAAAGAAAATTCCTGATATTCACGATGTGCTAACGAGCCGCCCCAACTATCAAAAATCTGAATCGCCTGTGCACCCGCATCAATTTGCGCATTAAGATAATCAATCACAGAGTCAGCCAAATGATCAAGCAATGCATGGAGTAACTCAGGCTGTGCGTACATCATCTGTTTGGTAAAACGAAAGTCTTTGCTTGAACCACCTTCAACCATATAAGTTGCCAGTGTCCAAGGGCTGCCTGAAAAACCAATCAGTGGAACTTGCCCCGCCAATGCCGAACGAATGGTTGAAACGGCATTCATCACATAAGCCAAATCAGTTTTGGCATTCAATTTAGGTAACTGAGCAATATCTTGTTCTGTTCGTACTGTTTTATGAAATTTTGGCCCTTCGCCTGCTTCAAAATACAGACCTAAACCCAAAGCATCTGGCACAGTTAAAATATCTGAAAATAAAATTGCAGCGTCCAAATCATAACGACGCAAAGGTTGCAGTGTCACTTCACATGCAAAATCAGTATTTTTACATAAAGAAAGGAAATCACCCGCTTGGGCACGTGTTGCACGATATTCTGGTAAATATCGACCTGCTTGACGCATCATCCAAACAGGGGTGGTATCGACAGGTTCACGCAATAAAGCACGTAGGAAACGATCATTTTTTAAAGTCGTCATGTCCTTTCCATGAGTTAGAAAAAATTTACCTATCATAACAAAAAGCCCGTATTTTGAATAATCAAGCTGTTGGTTATTTTTATGGGTGCAATATGAATACGAAATAGTTAATGCATGGGTTTACAAATTCTGTAATACTGACCGCGTTTTTTCATCACAGATACATAATTCTTAAGGTTGAATTAGATGTTCGTTCGCTCATTGCTCGCTATGAGTTTAAGCTATCTCATGCTAAATACTGCTTTTGCAGCTTCTAATGCAGAGCAACCATTAACTCCTAAAAAAGTCGCTTCAGCGGCGACCATTCAAGATCCGATCAATCCACTTGCGCTAGATACTAAAGCCGCATCAGAAGTCATGGGTGATGAGCATTCGGCATCAAATGTTGTTAGTACAGCAGCATCCGATGTCAGCTCAACTACGGCTACATCTGAAGTACAAATCTCTCAGCAAGAACAAAAGAATCTTAACCAAGTCACTAAGACCGTTAAAACCATTGATCAGGGTTCTGAGAAAACGACAGCACCAACAAAAAATAATGCTGCACGTAATGCATGGACATTAGACAATTTAAATAATATTCAGTGGTATGCAGATATTGCTAAGGGTCAATTCCCTGTCTATGCACGTGCACAGGTTATGCTCAATAATAACCATGCTTCGCCAGGCGCAATTGATGGCAGCAGCGGTAAAAATACATTAAAAGCATTGGCTTCATTCCAACAAATGCAAGGTCTGCCAACAACAGGTGAGCTAGATCAAGCGACTTGGAATGCACTCGTCGCTACTCAAAATAAGCCTGCTTTTATTGAATACACGTTGACCGAAGCTGATCTAAAAGGGCCTTATGCAAAAAGCATTCCTTCTGATTATGCGCTACAAGCTAAAATGCCAGGTTTGTACTATACCCGCGTAACAGAAATGCTTGGTGAAAAATTCCATATGGATGAAGCATTCCTCAAACAGCTCAATCCTAAGGCAACGTTCAACAAAGTTGGGGAAAAAATTATTGTGACCAACATTCGCAATAATCTCCCTGAAGATATTCACTTGATCGTGGCACATAAGGGCGCAAAACAACTGTACCTGTTTAATGATCGCAATCAAATGATTGGCTCATTCCCTGCAACGATTGGCAGTACAGACACACCATCGCCAACAGGAACTTATAAGGTTGTGGGCGCAACCAAGAACCCTTACTACAGCTACTCGCCGAGTAACTTTGTTCAGGGTAAAAACTTAAAACCTTTAATGCTACCACCAGGCCCTAACGGTCCTGTAGGGAATGTATGGATTGGTTTAAGCAAGCGTTCATTTGGTATTCATGGTACGCCAAACCCATCTTTAATCTCTAAAACAGCATCTCATGGTTGTATTCGTCTAACCAACTGGGATGCCAATGATTTAGCAAGTAAAGTAAAAGCTGGTGTTACAGTTAAATTTCTTGAATAATTAAACTTCAGTATTCCAATAAGCTCAGAATTTCTGGGCTTATTTTTTATGCTTTTCGCTTTAAAGTGCAAAAGCTTAACGATATAAGAAGAATAGTCATGGATATGAAGCAGATCTTTTTCCTGCCAGGTGCATCAGGAAGTACCCAATTTTGGCACCCTGTCCAACAAGCACTTGCGGACACCTACCAAAGTCATGTGATTGGCTACCCTGGTTTTGGGCATACACCAAGCATTCACAATCTCAATAATTTTGAGCAGCTGACGGATTATGTCATCAATCAAATTCAACAGCCTTGTTATCTCGTTGCACAATCTATGGGTGGCATTTTTGCAGTTGCCGCAGCATTAGCCAAACCCGAATTGGTACAAGGATTGGTACTGGCTGCGACATCTGGCGGCATAGACCTTGATCGCTTTCATGTTGCAGACTGGCGGCAAATGTATAAAGAAGAGTATTTAACTCATCCTGATTGGTTTATCACCACTCAAACCAGTTATGAAGATCAATTACAGCACATTCAGTGCCCGAGCTTATTACTTTGGGGAGAGATCGACCCAATTAGCCCTATTGCTGTCGGTGAATATTTACAGCAACAATTGACCCAAGCCGAACTCCATATTATTGCTCAGGGTCAACATCATTTTGCAAAAACACATGCGGATGAGGTCAGTCATCTAATCCGAACATTCCTTGCCCGACATGAACAATAACCACCAAAATCAAAAAAGCCTGTCATTCTTAGACAGGCTTTTTGATTAAAAAACTGAATTTAATTAAAGTTTAGGGTCGCGTAACTGTACCAATGATTGGTTGGCTTTCGTCAACATCTCAGTAAATTTATTCATCACTACAGGCATAAGCTGATCGGCAACCTGTGCTGCCTGTAAACCCAACTTTTCTCCTAAAGTTGGCTTACGGCGAGTATGAATCAAATAAACATCATGATCTGGAAGTAATTTTAAAATGACTTCATCTGATGTTTGTAAGGCATCAACCAAGTTCAGTTCTAAAGCGTCCTGACCATACCAGTGTTCACCTGTTGCCACTTTTTCAACATTGAGTTTTGGACGGTATTTTTCAACAAAGTGTTTAAATAAAGTATGGGTTTGTTGCAATTCCTGCTCAAACTTATCTTTACCCTCTGGTGTATTTTCTCCAAACATGGTGACTGTACGTTTGTACTGCCCTGCAGTATAAAGTTCAAAATCGACATGATGTTCGCGCAGTAAACGATTAAAGTTTGGCACCTGCGCAACAACACCAATTGACCCAACAATGGCAAATGGCGCTGCGATAATTTCGCTGGCAATACACGCCATCATATAACCGCCACTTGCAGCCACTTTATCAACCACAATCGTGACATGAAAACCTGCTTCACGTAGGCGAACAAGCTGTGCAGCCGCCAAGCCATAACCATGCACCATACCGCCTGGGCTTTCTAAACGAATCAGAATACGATCCTGCCCTGCTTTTGCAGTTGACAAAATCAGGGTAATTTCTTCACGTAATGCACTGACCGCAGATGCTTGAACATCACCTTTAAAGTCAATCACATAAACTTTTTTATTGTTTTTCTTACGCTGTTTTGCTTCTTTCGCTAACTGTTTATTAAATTGCAAAAATTCAATTTTTGATGTGGTACTTTGAATAATTTTCTTTCTTTGTTCATTGACACGTGCATTTAAATGGGTCACGTGCATTTCAGCAGGAATTTTGGGCAATTGAAATAACATATCTTCGCCTAATACATAAAGTTATAAGCTCAAGATGAGGGTTACAGCATTAAAAATCAATAGCCAAATGATCATGACTACAATTCAATAAAAATCCCCATGCCTGCACATAGGGATTTGATCACAATCTATAAAGTCGTTTAGACAAGAATTAACCAAAACGACCTGTAATATAGGCTTCTGTAAGTTGATGATCAGGTTGTGTGAAGACTTTCTCAGTTGAGTTGACTTCAATCAAATCACCTAAATGGAAATACGCCGTACGATCTGAAACACGCGCAGCCTGTTGCATCGAGTGAGTCACAATCGCAATGGTATATTGATCAGATAATTCTGAAATCAATTCTTCAATTTTTGCTGTTGCAATCGGATCAAGTGCTGAACAAGGCTCATCCATCAAGATCACTTCAGGACTCACAGCAATGGTACGTGCAATACACAGACGTTGTTGCTGACCACCTGACAAACCCGTACCTGATTGTGTTAAACGGTCTTTCACTTCATCCCATAAACCCGCTTTACGCAAGCTATTTTCAACAATTTCCTCTAAATCATACTTGTCACGCGCTAAACCATGTAATTTTGGCCCGTATGCAACGTTGTCAAAAATTGATTTTGGAAACGGGTTTGGTTTTTGGAAAACCATACCGACTTGTGCTCGCAGCAAGACCACATCAAGATTTGGATCATAAATATCTTGCTGATCCAAAGTCACTTTCCCCGTGACACGACAACTATCAATGGTGTCATTCATACGGTTTAAAGTACGCAAGAAGGTAGACTTACCACAACCCGATGGCCCAATAAAAGCAATCACTTCATTTTGGTAAATGTTCAGATCAATACCTTTAATGGCTTCGGTTTCACCATAATAAACATGGACATTTTCAGTGCTGATTTTGACTTGCTGTGCTGCTTTTTTCTTTGCACTCTCAGGTTGTTGATCAAACTGTCCAACATGAATATTGATTGGACGATGAGCTGTACCTTCATGTGAAGTATGAGATTCTGGAACCACCTGTGTATCCTGCGCTTGGAATGGACTTGTATTTGCTGTATTCATTTTTTTGCCTCAATTACCAACGTACTTCAAATTTCTTACGTAACCAGATTGCCAAACTATTTAAGCCGATCATCAAGCCTAACAACACAATAATGGCTGCTGCGGTACGCCCTTCAAAGAAGTTACGCAATTCATTACCCTGCCACAAATAAACTTGTACAGGTAATGCAGTTGCTTGGTCTAATGGAGTATGTGGAATGTTTGCAACAAAGGCGCTCATTCCGATCAAAAGTAATGGTGCAGTTTCACCCAATGCGTGAGCAACACCAATAATTGAACCCGTCATAATCCCGGGTAATGCCAATGGCAAAACATGGTGAAAAACGGTTTGTACATTTGATGCGCCTAAGCCCTGTGCGGCTTGACGAATCGATGGTGGCACCGCTTTTAACGATGCGCGTGTTGTAATAATGACTGTTGGCAAGGTCATTAGACTCAAGACCAAACCACCAACAAAAGGCGCTGACAAAGGTAAATGCATCCAACCCACAAAGATCGCAGCACCCAATAAACCAAAGACAATCGAAGGAACTGCTGCCAAGTTGTTGATGTTTACTTCAATGATGTCAGTGATAATATTTTTCTTAGAGAATTCTTCAAGATAAATTGCACTTGCCACACCGATTGGAATCGAAATAAAGATCACGATCAGCATCATGAACAATGAACCCATAAACGCACCTGCCAAACCGCTGCTTGCTGGTGAACTACGTGAGTCTGTATTGGTAAAGATCTTGAAGTTAAACGTATGCTCAAGTAAGCCTTGTTTCTCCATACGATCAGCAAGCTTACGCACTTCTGGACTTAACTGCTGCTGATCATCAGGCAAACTGCGATCAATTTTACCTGTTAACCAAACATCGATATTGGCATCGGCAAGGAATTTAAGATCAAGCTTCTGACCAATCAGACTGGTATCTTTAAATACCATGTCACGTACACGGAAAGCTTCTGAACTGGTGTAGATACTGCGTAGATCATCTTCTTGACTAGCAAGGCTTGGGTCTTTAGCGATCATGCCTTTTACAATCAGACCATCCCAGTCCACCATACCCATTTTGGTTTGCCAATCGACATAACGCTCTTGATATTGAGCAGGTGATTCATTGGCAGTTTGGATAGGCTTTGGCCCTGCATCAATGATTTTCGGGTCAAAATAAACAGGTACAGTCAAACTGGTTTGCCAAAATGCAGGCACACCTTTATACAAAATACTGCCAAATAATATCGCAACGAAGCATAGACCCGTAACAACCGCAAATAACCCAAAAAAGCGGAAGGTTTTTTCTTTACGATGGCGCTTTGCCAAAGACTGGGTAATGGTTCTTTTACGTTTTTCACGCAATTCAGCCGCAGTATTTGGGTCAAATACTGGCTGCTGCGTTGAGGTATTTGTCATACTCATTCGTATTGCTCACGATATTTACGCACAATGTAGAGCGCAACAATATTAAGACCAAGGGTGATTACAAACAGGGTGAGACCCAATGCAAAGGCAACCAATGCTTGTGGACTTGCAAAGTCAGTATCACCTGTTAATTGCTTCACAATCGTAACAGTTACAGTCGATACCGCTTCAAGTGGGTTAACATGTAACAATGGACTATTTCCTGCTGCCAATACCACAATCATAGTTTCCCCAACAGCACGAGAAACTGCCAATAAGAATGCGCCTGTAATCCCTGGCAATGCAGCTGGAAGAACCACTTGTCGTATGGTTTCAGATTTGGTCGCACCTAAACCCAATGAACCATCACGTAAAGCACGCGGAACTTGGGTAATAATGTCATCTGACAAAGATGAGACAAATGGAATAATCATCACCCCCATCACAAAGCCCGCGGTGAGTGCACTGGTCGCATTAATTTCAACGCCAACTTGATCACCCAAATATTTGAAAAATGGCCCAACCACCATCATGGCAAATACACCATAGACAATCGTTGGAATACCCGCCAAAATCTCAATGGTTGGTTTTGCCCATGCTCGCAAACGTGGTGAAGCGTATTCAGCTAAATAAATCGCAATCATTAAACCAACAGGAATAGCAACCAATAAGGCAATGGCACTGACCATGAGTGTGCCCCACAACAATGGTAATAAACCATAACTGCCTTCTGCATTACCTGTGGTACTAAATCCTGGGTTCCATTCTGTTCCAAAGAAAAATGCTGCAGGACTGACAAAGTGAAAGAAATGCAAAGCTTCGCTAAGCATTGACATCACAATGCCGATGGTTGTCAAAATTGCAACACCTGAACAGAGTGCCAAGCCAATACGAATAACTTTCTCAACACCATTACGGGCACGGTATTTTTGATTAATTCTTTTTTGTGCGAAGATAAGACCTGCCATTGCAACACAGATCACAACAGCAAACTTGGCATAATCACCAATTTTTGCCATCTGTGCATATTGTTCTGCCGCTTTCAACTCATACGCTTGTGGCTGATCGGTCACACCAAATCCTGAAGCGATGGCTTGTACACGATCGAGCAAGACGGTTCTGCTCGCTTCATCAAGACCAGACAAGATCGAACTTGGAACTTGGTTGAAAACCGCCTGATGTAACAGGACAGGTTCCAAAGCATTCCACAATATAAGAATGATAAATGCAGGAATACCACACCAAATCGCGACAAGTGCGCCATAATATCCCGGACGAGAATGCAAACTGACTGAGCTATTGCCTTTCCCTGCCAGTTGGCGGCTTTTTTTCAAGCCTAACTGGTATGCAACTGCAACAAAAGCCAGCAGTACACCCAAAAGAAGCAGATTCATCTTATCTCCGCTCGGTTTCCATTTTAATTAAAACGCCCAAGGGTCAGTCCAAGAACCTCAGACTGACCTCTTTTTGAGCACAACCAATTACTTAACAGTTTTACCTGATTTGAAATCTGCCAATACTTTTGCACGTTCTGCATCAGACATTGCGATCAGACCCGCACGTTCAAGTTTTGAGCCTTTACCTGAAACACGTTTGTTCAAGAAGAATTCAGTGTATTGTGGTAAACCTTTAATCACTTTGACATGCTCACCTTTTACATAGAAGAACAATGGGCGAGATACAGGATATTTACCACTCAAGATGGTTTTTTCGCTTGGTACAACATTGTTTACTGTTGCAACACGAAGTTTGTCACGGTTTTGATCATAGAAACCTAGACCAAATACACCCACTGCACTTGGAGAAGTTTTTAAGCGTGCCAATGTTTCTGTGTAGTCACCTGCAATTTCAATTACACGACCATCTTTACGGAAAGTTGAACATGCTTTTTTCTGAGCATCTTTATCTAACTTTTTGAAGTAGTCATAAGTTTCACAGCCAGCTTCAACCATTTTTTCTTGGAACACTTCGCGTGTACCATGGTTAGATGCAGGAATAACTAAAGTAATCGGTTCATTTGGTAAAGTTGGATCAATTTGATTCCAGCGTGTATATGGGTTTGGAACAAGCTTACCATTTGAAGGAAGTTTTTCAGCCAGTGCTGCAAACACATGATAAGGCTTTAATTTATATGCTGGCTTTGAGCTGTTTGATGCAAAAACAATACCGTCATAACCAATTTTGATTTCTTGGATTTTGTTTACACCAGCTTTTTTACATGCTGCAATTTCTGTATCTTTAATTTTACGTGATGCATTTGCGATATCGATTGTGTTATCGCCTACACCTTGACAGAACTGTTTTAAACCAGCAGATGAGCCACCAGAACCTACAACAGGTGCTTTAAACTGTGGAAAAGTGTGCCCAAAATCTTCAGCAACAATACTTGCATAAGGAAGTACTGTAGAAGAACCTGCAATTTGAATGGTATCACGTGCAGCATGTGCACCTGTTGCCAAAGTTACCCCAGAAAAAGCAAATGCCAAGGCAAGGTATTTTTTGCTAAAATTCATTTTCATCTCTCAATTTATGTCAAGAAAGCTGCTGTTTTTCTTGCACGAGTCCGTATTTGATAGATGCATTTTGATTTTTTTATGTGACACTTCGGTTACAGCTTTATTACGCTTTAATGATATTTATACAATCAAAATAAAATTTATATAAATCAAATTATTATGCAATTTAAAATTTATTTTCTTATTCAGTATTTTTTTAAATATGTCACAAAAGGTTCTAAAGTTGGCTTATCTAAATACAATTTGAGTGCTTTTCTGGTTATTTTTAAACCAATAATTGGTGAATTTATAGCAAATCTGTTCAGTATTTATGACTATTGTGTATCGAATGTATCGCTGGTCTAATACGTTAATCTCAGCCACTTAGATGGCTTTCAAGACACAAAAAATAAAAACCGAGCTAATGACTAGCTCGGTTCAATATTCAGCCTTTAAGAATGCAATCTAGACTTAGTCAATCGCTGGAACATAAGTTCCTGCTGCAATCGCATCTTTAATACGATCTGCTTCAGCCAAGACCAATGCAAGCAAGTTCTGAACATTTTCTAGTGTTGCTACTGGGCTTAAAGTAGTCATTTTCAATGATTGAACATCGCCCACTTTCGTTACACCAATATTTGCCTCACCACGTGCAAACAATTCATCTGCAACGTTCTGGTTCAAGCTATCCAAGAATTCAGCAGGATAACCTTCAGGCACAACACGGAACAACACAGACGCAAATTGTGGCTCAACCAACAATTCTAGACCTGCCGTTGCTTGAATATAGTCAGCAACTTCACGTGTCAATTTAACACCGTGATCGATCATTGAACCGTAAAGTTCTTCACCCAATGCTTCAACTGTCATCCACAATTTCAATGCATCAAAACGACGAGTCGTTTGTAATGATTTAGAAACAAGGTTAGGTACACCATGTTCTTCATCATAAGCAGAGTTTAGGTATTCTGCTTCATAATGCATAAAGCGATAGTTGGCTTCATCTTTCAACAAGAACGCGCCACAGCTAATGCTTTGGAAATAGTGCTTATGGAAATCCAGTGTCACTGAGTCTGACAATTCAATACCGTCCAGCATTGAACGATAGTCATTAGAAAGAATCAGTGCGCCACCCCAAGCTGCATCGATATGCATCCATGCGCCATACTGGGTGGTCAGTTCACGGATTTTCTTGAGTGGATCGATTGCACCAGCATCGGTTGTACCTGCTGTTGCAACCACACAAGCCACGATTTTGCCTTCAGCTTGTAAATGCGCCATGGTTTTTTCAAGCGCATCAACATCCATCTGTGCATTTTCATTCACAGGAACAGTAACAACTGACTGGAAGCCCATGCCCATCATTGCCATGTTCTTTTGCACAGAGAAGTGTGCATTTTCAGAACAAATGACTTTGACTTTTTTCAACGCATCGGCAGGTACGCCATCACGCTGAACAGACCATTCCTGACCGTCTTCATTTTTCCAGTTTTTAGCAATACACCAGTCACGTGCAAGCAATACACCCATAAGGTTAGATTGCGTACCACCAGAGGTAAATACCCCTGCCTGACCTGAGCCATAACCGACTTTTTGACGAAGCCAGTCAATCAACTGAACTTCCATCAATGAGCCCGCTGGGCTTTGATCCCAAGAGTCCATTGATTGGTTGGTTGCATTGATTAACACTTCCGCGATTTGGCTCATCACCATGGTCGGGCAGTGTAAATGTGCTAAAGAATGTGGATGATGTACTTTTAAGCTTTTATTGAGAAAAAGCTCAACCATACGTTGCAATGAGTCTTGTACACCCAAACCATCTTTTGATGGCTTGAAAGAAATCGCTGCACGCAAATCTTTGATGCTGCCGCCCGTGTACATTTTGTCATTTTGCAACCATGCTGAAACTGCTTTTACAGCTTCACCCATTGCTGACTCATAGTCAGCAATAGATTGTGCATCATTACAAAGTAGAGCTTTACGATGTTGCGCAAAATCAACCATTAAGCACCTCGAACGGCAACAAGCGCCTCAGCAATTGCTTTCTTGAAGCGTGCAATAACTTCTACACACTCTTCTTGAGTGATGATCAATGGGCAAAGTAAACGAATTACTGTACCGTTACGACCACCTTTTTCTAACAACAATTTGTTGTTAAAGCATGCTGTCTGAATTGCTGCTGCAAGTTGTGCATCTGCTGGTAAAGAACCCATGTGATCAGCCGCTTTGCGCTCATCTACAATTTCAATACCAACCATCAAACCACGGCCACGTACGTTACCGATACATGGGAATTCTTGTGCCAATTGTTTAATTTCAGCTTGTAAGAAATCACCGCGTTCTTGGGCATTTTGAGCAAGTTTTTGTTCAGTAATGGTTTTTAATACCACTAAACCTGTACCCATTGCCAATTGGTTACCACGGAAAGTACCCGTGTGACCCGCTGGTTGCCAAGCATCAAATTTACGTTTAATACCCAATACAGCAAGTGGTAAACCACCGCCAACCGCTTTTGACATGACAACAACATCAGGCTCGATTCCTGCGTATTCAAAGGCGAACATTTTACCTGAACGTGCGAAACCAGCTTGAACTTCGTCCAAGATTAAAACAATGTTGTGCTTTTCAGTCACTTCACGGATTTTACGTAACCATTTGGTTGGCGCAACAACTACACCACCTTCACCTTGAATGGCTTCAAGAATCACAGCTGCTGGCTTAGTTACACCACTTTCAACGTCTTCAATGAATTGTTCAAAGTAGTAAGTTAATGCATCAACACCCGCTTCACCACCAAGACCGAGTGGGCAACGGTATTCGTGTGGATATGGCATAAATTGCACGCCAGGCATTAAGTTATTGACTGCATTTTTTGCACTCAAGTTGCCTGTCATAGCCAATGAACCGTGTGTCATACCATGATAGCCACCAGAGAAGCTGATCACTGTTGAACGGCCAGTATATGTTTTTGCAAGTTTAATTGCTGCTTCTGTTGCATCTGCACCAGATGGACCACAGAACTGTAAACAATATTCTTCTTTACCACCTGGCAAGTACGCCAATAAAGCTTCGGTAAATGCATCTTTTAAAGGAGTCGTTAAATCCAAAGTATGCAAAGGAATGCCACTTGTCAGTGTGTCCTGAATACTTTGAACAACCGCAGGGTGGTTATGACCTAATGCCAATGTCCCTGCACCAGCTAAACAATCAAGGTACTCAGTACCTTCAACATCAGTAACCCAACAACCTTGTGCTTTCGCTATCGCTAACGGTAATTTACGTGGATAACTACGAACATTCGATTCCATCTGACTTTGGCGAGTCAAATAATATTCGTTAGTAGAATTGGTGGCAGGATTTACAGAAGTAACGCTCATATCGAATTACCATCTCTGATATGGGTTGAAAGAAATAAGTCTGGTGACTTGTGGTCCTTTGACTCGGTGCTTGTAGAGTTCTAGTTAGACAAAATTTATATCTTTTAACTAGGAGGGCGATAATACCCTTTTTTCTATAAAAATAAAGACCTTTTAGCTCTTTATTTAACCTAATTTCATTGAAAAAAACATTTATCTAATCAATGAGCTTCATTATCATCATACTCCATGACAAAAATAAGAAAATCCATGTATAAAGAAATATTTTTCTATCTTTCAGTCAATCGCTTTCATCATCCATTACTCAATATTTAAGCTACTGAATTTAAAAATTTTTATACTTTAACAACAGATACAAAAACCAAAAAACTATATACAAAGAAGCGACAATTTCACTTTATATAATCCGTTTTATACAATTAACATGAGTCTGATAACAAACACAGTAAATTCAAGGAACTTTTATGCGTCATTTACTCTTATCGAGCCTATTACTTGTCAGTGCTAGCAGCCCTGTTTTTGCAGCAACTGCTGAGCCGTTAAACTACAATGTTGTGAACATTCAAGCTGATGCTTCCCGCGAAGTATCTAACGATCAAATTCAAGCCGTACTTTATATCGAAAAGAATAACAAGCAGCCTGCCGAGCTTTCCAATCAAATTAATCTGAATATGAATCAAGCGTTGGCAATTGCAAAAAAATACCCTCAAGTAAAAGTCACAACAGGCGCTCAAAGTACCTATCCAGTGTATGACAATGACAACCAAAAACTCAAAGAATGGCGTGGTCGTGCTGAGTTACAGCTTCAAAGCCGAGACTTTAAGGCGGCAAGTCAACTGATTGCTGAATTACAGCAAAACTTTCAAACCGAATCGATTGGTTTTAGCGTATCTGATGAACAACGCAGTAAAGTTGAAAGTGAACTGATGCTTGAAGCATCAAAGAACTTCCAGCAACGCGCCCAATTGCTGGCACAGTCTTGGCATAAAAATAGCTATAACTTAGTCAATTTAAATATCAATACCAACAGCAGCTATCGTCCAATGATGATGAGTTCCTTACGCACTGCAAAATTTGCTGAGGCTGCGCCCGTTGCGCAAGACATGAATGCGGGTGATTCTAAAATTAGTGTCAGCGCAAATGGTTCAATTCAATTAAAATAAAGAATTGAACCCATGAAATGGAATGAACTCAATGAAATCTTTTTATGCCAATCATATTTCTTGCAGCCAAGATGATGATGTTCTCAGTATTGGTTTAGCAGATGATGAGTTTGATCCGATTGATTTTGTTATTTTAAGTCGTTTTGCTGAGCCTGATCGCTCTGCCGATCAACAGATTGGACTTTTAGTCAATGAAACTGATCTGGAGTTTCAGCATGCCATCACAGCAATTCGTCTTTTTGGTAGCCAGATGGTGATTCATTTAACTGATACAGTTGCCGAAGAGCTAGATTACGACAGTATTCATATTGAGTTAGAAGCTCCACACGATCATTTGTATAAGTCACTCAAACAGATGTTGATTGGCTCAAGTATCAAACTGAGTTCTAACTAATCAAAAAAGCGCAGTTTAAACTGCGCTTTTTTTATGCTCAAGAGCTTATTTTTTAAATGGTAATGAATATTTCAAGATACGCCCAATCACTTGTCCATATTGTTTAAACAGGCTGGCATTGTTGTAGTTCAAACCATATTTTTTACAGACTGCTTCAACTTTTGGCCCCATTTTACGATAACGACGCGCAGGAATTTCTGGGAACAAATGATGCTCAATCTGATGGCTCAAATGCCCAGTCAAGATATGAAAGGCTTCTGAACCCGTTAAGTTCGAAGAACCACGAATTTGGCGCATATACCAATGTCCACGGCTTTCGTTTTCCAAGACACTCTTTGGAAATACTTCAACATCTTTGGTGAAGTGACCACAGAAAATAATACTGAATGTCCAAATATTACGAATACCATTCGCCGCCAAGTTTCCTAAGAATACAGGCACTGCACTTGGACCTGCAATCAGTGGAAAAAAGACATAATCTCTAAATAATTGCTTTTCGGCTTTACGCTGTACAGGACGCATTTCTTGCAAAAATCTAGCTTTGGTTTTACGACCCATCATCAGTTTCCCGACTTCTAGGTTTTGAATCGCAACGCCCCATTGGAACAACAAGCAAAATGGAATACTGTACAATGGTTGCAATAAATAGCTTTTCTTCCAACGTTGTTCTGGGAATAAACGTACCAGACCATAGCCAATATCATCATCCATGCCTTTAATATTGGTATACGTGTGATGCTTATAGTTATGGGTTTGGCGCCAGTTATCCCCTGTCCCTACGTTGTCCCATTCGTAAGTTTGACCCATGAATTTCGGATCGTTCATCCAATCATACTGACCATGCATGACGTTATGACCGACTTCCATATTTTCTAAAATTTTAGATACACCCAACAAACCTGTACCTAAAACCCATGCTGGTGGAAACCAACCTGCGAACAATAATGTACGACCTGCAAGGCTGCTATAACGCACTACTGAATAAACACGGCGAATATACTTGGCATCTTGCTCGCCCAAGTCATCCACAACTTCTTGTTTGATCGCATCTAACTCTTGAGCAAGCGCATCTAAGTCTGCTTCAGTAA
Organism: Acinetobacter sp. ME22; assembly: GCF_022012315.1. Classification (NCBI taxonomy): domain Bacteria; kingdom Pseudomonadati; phylum Pseudomonadota; class Gammaproteobacteria; order Moraxellales; family Moraxellaceae; genus Acinetobacter; species Acinetobacter sp. ME22. The sequence continues at coordinate 97,049 of NZ_JAKLTL010000009.1, read as the reverse complement.
GTTCACGGTTCTTTGGATTTTTAAAATATTGTGTTTTTACTTGCATATTCATAATAGATGCCTCTCTTAAAGGTCTAACACAAGGTCAGTTTGGGCGGAGTTGACACATAAACGGAGTAAACTGTGTGGTTCAGTATTTTCAGACTGATCATTTAAGTTTTTGGTTGCACCCGAAACTTTCGTACATGAGCATTTATTACAAATTCCCATACGGCAACCATGTGTTGGTTTTAATTGAGCCTGCTCCAAACCCACCAAAATCGGTTGACCTTTTGCTACCGTCACGATTTTGTTTGATTTGGTCAGCGTAATATTGACGACACCAATATCATTGGTTTCGATTGGTGTTAAGCTAAATGCCTCAGCTCGAAATAATTTTGCACCTGAGAAAACACGTTCAGCAGTGTTGACAAAACCTGATGGACCACAGGCAAAAACACTACGCTCAGTAAAATCAGCAGCGCACTGAGTATGCTTTTCATTAATACGTTCAGCAGCTGGTTCATCACGTGTACATAATGCTGTAAATTTGAAATTTGGATAGCTATTTTGCCACGCTTCAAATTGTGTTTTAAAAGCCAAGCCTGTTGCATGCTGCGCCCAGTACATCAGGTGAATGTCATAATCTTTGAGATGTCCTGAACGGTGTAAACCTTCAAGCATACTGTACATTGGGGTAATACCACTGCCCGCTGCCAGTAACAAAACCTTTTTCTGGTTTTGTGTTGTCAGTAACATGTCACCATAAGGAGCTTCAAATTCAATTACATCACCAATTTGCGCTTGCTCACAAAGCCATGTACTCACAATCCCACCTTGAATCTTCTTCAAAGTCAGCTGTACATGATGTTCATCAAGTTGAGTCAAACTATACGTCCGCTCATAACGGCGACCCTGAATTTCAACATGAACAGGATGATGCTGCCCTGCGATACCAAATTGCATACGTTGGTTACAGTGAATTGTTAAACTCACCATGTCATCTGCAATACTTTGCTTTTTGACAATTTGACCCAACATTTCATGGGTTGACCATAATGGATTTATTTTTTGAAGCCAAAAATTTACAGTGTTGCTGTCATAAACACTGCCAGAGAGAAAATTTAAAAGCTGTTTTTTAGGTGCGACTACATGATGCATTGTGGCCATCTCAATTATGCCTTTTTAATTATTATACACATGTATATATATTTGTATAGTATTTATGCACTCAATAAACAATTCCTTGCACTATTTCTTCTCAGTCAGTTCTAAGGCTATAATCTTGCAATAAATCCGAGCTTGCTACATGAGTTTACATGCCATCTTTATCGACAACTGCTATGCCGACTGATCACGCATTACTTGACGCTTCTGCGGTTCAAGCCAAATCCCCTGCACGCAGTGCAGGACGAAAAGCCACCATTACCAAAGAAGAATTATTTCAGGCGACGCTTAACTTAATTGGCCCAGAAAAAAGTATTTCAGCATTAAGTCTGCGTGAAGTTGCACGTGAAGCAGGGATCGCACCAAACAGTTTTTATCGGCATTTCAAAGATATAGATGAGCTTGCGATTGAACTTATCAATCGTGCGGGTGTGGTGCTACGAAAAATTATTCGTGAAGCCCGTCTAAAAGCATCTAAGCAAGAAAGTATTATTCGTACCTCTGTTGAAGTTTTTTTACAGCAGCTTGATGCTGATGATGGCAACTTAAGTTTACTATTGCGTGAAGGCTATACAGGTTCTATTTCCTATAAACGTGCAGTAGAGCAACAACTGAGTTTTTTCCAGCAGGAATTACAAGAAGATCTCATTCGTTTAGAGCGCCTAAATCACAATAAATTATTCCACCCCGATCTTGTTGCCAAAGCGATCACTCAACTTGTGTTTAATATGGGAGCGAAAGCAATCGACTTACCTCGTCATGAACGGGATTTAGTCGCACAGCAAACCATGATCATGATTCGGATGATTTTGGAGGGCGCGCGTCGCCTTGATGAAGCACGAATTCGCTAAACATAAAAACCGATTTTTTTATTTCTAAGTATTTCAGAAGTGGTTAAAATGACTCCTTGTCTAGGGTGAATCTTATACAGCGATGGCAATTTTTCTGCCTAGCACATTTCTTCTTGCAAAAATCGGGTCAAATTCACCATGAATATTTTGAGCGACAGACAAAGTACTCTGGCAAGCTATATTCTTGTTATTTTGTTTCTGTTAGTGGTTATTCCTTTACATTTACTGCCAAGTTTTTTTGCAGGTTTCCTGATCTATGAAATTATTCATAGCTTGAGTAAAGTTATTGACCGCTATATTGACAGCCATCGAGCAAAACTGATTATCAGTATCGCGCTCAGCATCGTGATTGTTTCTTTATTGAGTTTCTTAATCACCAGTCTAGTCAGCTTTGTCATTTATGATCTGCAAGGCCCTGGTCTTGCAGCATTTAGTGAAAAGGTCGATCAAACACTGATCCTTCTACAGCAAGAAGTTTCAAAATATGTTCCGATTTATATTCCAAATAGCGTGACAGATCTCAAAAATCATATTTTCATTTTACTTAAAGACAATGTATCTCTCCTAAGACATACGGGTTCCGATATTCTGCATAATTTTGCTACGATGTTGATTGGTCTGATTATTGGTATTTTGATTTCAATCCATTCATTTACCTATCGAGAAGCTCAGCCTGTTTTTAAAACAGCACTGATGCTACGAATCGAAAAACTCGCATTATCATTTCGCAATGTGGTGTTTGCACAAATTCAAATTTCTTTAATTAACACTATTTTATTTGTGATCTTTGTGTTTATTGCGCTCCCTTTATGCAATATACAACTCCCTTTTGCCAAGACATTAACCATCTTGACCTTTATTTTTGGGCTAATCCCAATTGCTGGAAATCTGATTTCCAATACCCTGATTATTATCTCAGGTCTAACCATTTCTTTACCTGTCGCAGCGGCTGCTTTAGTTTATTTGGTTCTGATTCATAAACTTGAGTATTTTATTAATGCCAAAATTGTTGGCAGTAAAATTAATGCTCATGCATGGGAAGTACTGCTTGCCATGCTGATTTTTGAAGCAATTTTTGGCTTTGGCGGACTGATTGCAGCGCCAATTTTCTATGCCTATATCAAGCTTGAGATGAGCGATGCCAAACTGATCTGATTCATCTGCAACTTAAAATTTTAGTAGGTCAATGTCACTGTTACCGTATCATTATACTGCCCAGCAGGTTGGTTTGCTTGACTAGCATCAATTGTTGCTGTGTAGTTAATGGTCTGTGCAAATCCCGTACCTGTACTACTATAATCATTGGTCTGTGTCCAAGCGACATTAGAGCGATAGAGCTGATACAGTAAATAATAGCTGGTACTGTTGATATTGGCAGACATACGGCGAAGGTTGTTGACCTCACCATTGGCACTGGTCAGTTTTACGGTATATGTTGCTCCCTGTGTACACCGTGTCTGCATGCTGCTATTGATACTCGTAAAAGCATTCGGCAAAGCTGCGCTTCCAAAATCTATATCAGGTGCACTGTCGATATAACAATAATTACTCACCACCAAAGTCACTGTAATAGTTGAATCTGCTGAACCCGTATCATAAAGACAAGCGCCCAATACACCAACATCACAGAGAGTCCATGTCCAATGCATATTAATGGTATCGGTATATGTACCTGCTGGAACATTAGCACCTGCTGTTGTCCGTACATAAATCGGTAAACTTCCATCCGTGCTATTAAATAAGCCCAATAAACCAAGCAGTGTTGTTGAACTCCATGTAATCGTATCTCCAACTTGATAAGTAGTTGTACATGCAGATGTTTTGCATAAACTATAAGGAACATAGCTCCCTGTCGTTGAATTATACAAACGTGGTGTACTACCACTTTGGTTGTTCGTAGATACAATGTTTCCTGAAACCGTGTTAGTACCTAAAATGCTAGCTAGGCTTCCCGTACAGAAAAAACCTGTTGTTCCACTGGTAATTTGTGGCTGACTTTGAATAAGAAAAGAATTCAAAGTCCCAAAATTAGCTGATCCTGATGTTGCATGACAATGTGCAGCATGTGCTGAAGATGTAAATAACAGCAATACATAGCATAGAACACTATAAATAAACATTTTTTTCATTATGGCACTCCTTGTGGAGGTGACAAACTCAAAGGGCACTGTATGGTCGCATGATTAATATGACCCTCTTGTATATGCAGGTCTTGCTCGCACTGTTGTCCATTTGCCAATTTAATCTGCAATTTATTATCTTGATTTAAATGTGTCAGGTATGCCCAACCATCATAGCCAACAATGGTACTTTGCTTTGCTTCAGGAATATCAATCAATGTGCCAACAGGTAAAGCTTGCTGATTTTGATCCACAACTTTAATATTCGCTGCTCTCATTTTCTGAATTGGAAACTTAATCACAGCACCTTTATGCTCAGCAACAGCAATACGTGTTTCTGTTTCTAAAGCCTCGACATCCGCGGGCAAATTTAAGGTATCAACATATAATTTTGCTGGATAATAAGCACTGACCCACGGCACAAGGACTTGTCCATTCTTATCTGTTCGTCCTACAGGACGATTATCATAATACACAGGAAGATCAGGAAAACCGCTCGTATTTACAACCAAGAATGCATCATTGACTTTATTTGTAGCAAAAATACTTCGATCCATATAAATCAATGAACCACTAAATTCCGCCCAATAATTTGTTGCATCATTATTGCCATACAAGCCACCTTGCAAATTAAAATGTTGGGTTTTCCATGTCAGAGCAGCCTGTCGATACTGATCATCGCTAATGCTATAGCCTAAATTCCAACCAAAACCTTGGTCTGTTGGTGTTGGCTTTGTATAAAGAAACTGCTGAGCATATTTACCTTCGGTATCCCGTATTGTACTGGTACTCAACGTACCGCGGTTATGATCCAATGGAATCGTCAACTGTAACTGACTATTAAACCCTGATGTTCCAATGATTTTATTCATTGAAAAAGTGAGAGAAGTATTTTTCCAAAAACGCTGGCTATATGACAAATTTGCTAGCCGCGTTCGTGAATTATCTTGAGCTAAAATATCAAAATATCCTAAGCCAATTGAACCATACGTCTCCCCAAATGGCTTAAAGCTGAAAGATCCTTGAAAGACTTGTTTGCTCAAACTTAATTCAGTATTGAGAACTGACAAATCTGTAAATTGAGAGCTTCGTTTTAGAAATTGTAAGTTTAGATTAAACTTCTTACTGTTATACGAATAACCCGTACTATATTGATAATCTGTTCCTTGATCACTATGACTTTGTGCAATCGCATTGCTCCAAACGCCCCAATAACCCAATCGGGTATCTGTACCCGCTCCCCATAAGGTCAAGTCTTTATTCCACTCAACATGACTAGAAACAGTCATATAATTGGTTAAACCATAACGATAAATTCCACTAAATGATGGGGTATGTTCATAATCAAAGCTTTTATCGCCATAATTTAAGCGGCGTGCGCCTAAAGAAAAATCAAAATCACTTAATCCTTTTTTTAATAAAGTATTGGCAACATAAAAAGGAAGTGTTGTTGCAACCTGACGCCCCAAAGCATCCGTTGTGACCACTGTTGCTTCGCCTGCACCATTGATAAATGGTGTATTGGTTAGCGTAAATGGACCAGGATTGACATTATTATTACTAATTTTATTGCCATTAATAAACAAGTCGATGCTACTTGGTGCTGATGCGACTCCCGTATAATTAAACAACGGATATGTAACCAAGTCAGGACGTACAGAGAAATTTCGACTGACACGAACACCCCCCATTCGTGTTGCATTACTCCAGCTCAATGCATTACTAACAAAGTCCCCCAATTGATAACTAACCAAATATTTTTGGTTGCTATTTCGCCAATAGGTATCGTATCGCAAATAGCCATCTTCAAGATTACTATCCTGATTATCTTTGAGTAGTTGCCGATAAACCCCCGTATTGATTAATACGCCTGCTGGGCTAAAATAGCGCTGCTCCAACCAAGTATTGAGTGCATATGATTTGGTTGTTGGGTTTGCAACAAAATAACTGTCATAGTTCAGTAAAAGACCTGTGCTACTTTGCGCAGGGAAATAGTCCAGATTAGATTGATTATCTAAATACTGTTTAGGTAACCAGTCACTTGGTACCGTAAGTTCTAATGTTTGCTGTGTCGAAACATATTTGACACTCACTTGATCCAATGTGCTTATATTGACCAATTGGCTAGAATCAGCCACAGGAATATAATTACGCACGAGATCGTGAGCACTAACCCAGTATTGCCCATCTTTATATAACACTGTCGATAAGCGTTGATCTGCCTGACCATTGACCGACAATGTCAAATAGTATGTCATTTGTTGAAACTGAGGCACCTCACGAGGTGGCTCAGGCAAACTGGTATATTCTTGAGCACAAATTTGTTCCGCAAACACCATCAAAATTAGACACGGCAATATATTTATAATGCCTGTATGTTTCATATCAGAACCTAATTTTGTTAGTTTTTAGGTATTTCTATCGCTGGTCTATTGTCTTCAAGCTGAATAAAGAGTTTCTTATCGCTTGGAATTTTCTGATCCTTAGCAAGTGTCCAAGCCATTTTTTTCTCAGGAAGTACATATCCCAACAACCCTATTCTTACCACTGCTGTGGCTTGTCCTATATTGTTATTGTCTCCAAAGAAGACATTGCTGATCCTTGCATGAACTTTTCCTTGATTCACCAACACAAGAAAATGCTGATTTCCTTTCGTTTCAATACTCCAAGACAACTGTGGTTGAGCTGCTGTTTTTAAATCACGTTTTTTATCTGTACGCTCTGCTGTCCAAATCCCATCTCCCTGCATAAATAATGGCAGTACATAGCGCATTTGCAGATTTAAACCAATCATAGGTTGTGTTGGTTTTGTTTGCTGAGCAGGTATTTCATCAATCACGATCCGATATGCCGATTCTTGTTGTGGTGACATATCTATTTGTCTAAGTAGGCGAACAATTTGACGCTGCCCAGCTGGCACCACCATAAATGGTGGACTGGCCAATACATCCTGTTGATCGGCGTACACATCCTGTTGATCTTTTTGACTCCAGCGTAATATCCTTATCTGTAAGGTCACATCGTTTTTCCCACGATTTTCCAACCATAAAATCGAACCTCGCTGATCAGCTTCGATTGTCTGGTAGACTGGCCAAACCAGCATATTACTTGCTGCTAGACTCCACTGGCAGATCATGCTAGCGAGCCACATCATTATTATTTTTTTCATATTATTCAATTTTAATAAGTTAATGTAACCGTTACGGTGTCCGTATATGTTCCCGTAGCAGGCATTGTTGCTGTTGCAAAGAGTCGTGCATACACGGTATAGGTTTGGGTCGCACTCGGAAATGATGCGATGTTATAAGCCAAACCATCTGCCACTGTCCCCCATACTTGACTATGAGATGAATCACGATACAACTGATATGCCAAACTGGTTGTACCATTACTCACATAACGAGCACTACTGCTACCGTTATGTAAGCCATAATCTAAAGCCAAACTGATTGAGGTACCTGGGGTGCAGGTTACTATGACAGAACCTGCACCACTTGAACTTGCAATATCGACATGATTTGGAATATCCACCATAGAGCCAAAATTGATTGTCCCAAAGTCAACTCCATTCACAGCTCCAGAACTCCCTAATACACAACCGCTTGTAACAGTTGCTGTAACAGCAAAGCTATCTGTAACCGTATCAGCATATACTCCAACACAACAACATAACCCTGCTAGAGCACATAGAAAGCGATATAAAGCCATAACACATTCCTTATGCTCTAGGCCATTTTCACCACATTACTGTTGCAGTAATGGTATCGACATAAGTACCCTGAGTTGGTGCGACCTGAGATTGATCTGACGGTAAAATACGACCGTAGATTGGAATACTCACGAGATTACCAGTCCCTGTAAAACTAAGCGTACCTCCTGATGCAATTTCAGTGGAACGTGTTGCATCTGAGTAAAGACGATACGGCACTGCTGTTGAGCTGGCAGTATCGAAAACATTACGTAGACTGTTGGTGTCTTCATTTAGACCACCATCAAGACTAAGACTATATGCCAAACCATTAGTACATGTGACTTGTAAACCTGATGTACCACCTGTACCCATAACAGAACCGTCAATTGTATTTCTCAAGTCAGCATACGAACCAAAATCAAGGGAACCCCATGTATTGGTTGCTGTAGTTGAACTATTTGCAATTGAACATCCTGTACCAATAGTTAATGTCACGCCGATTTGCCCACTCAGTGTTCCTGCTGCATTGGTAACACCACTAAAACCCAGTGTTGCAACTGCCGTAGAAAGTAAGAGTGCCGATAATTTTAAACTTTTTTTCATTTTCTGAATCCTCAATACTGTTTTTACTATTTTTCCTTTTGATTCTTATCTAGGTCATGTATTGAAATATAAATATTCTGCATGCCCTGAATATCAATATTAATTCTTGCTTAAAATATAGTGTTTATTTTTTATTCTGTTTTTGTTGCCCAAAATAAACGAAAAATATAATCATTATTAATAAAAGTATTCTAATTTTAATAATGTAATTACATATTAAAATTATGCTATTTTTAAATAATAATCAACCCATTTATAAATAAAATCAAAAAGATAAATAATTTTTTAAAAATACTTGAATAGTATTATATAAAATAAATAAAAATACTTTAAAACTATTACCAAAAATAAAAAAGACACTCTAAAGTGTCTTTTTAAAATAAAGAATATTCAAATAAATTTAGGGCTTAACCACGACCAAAACCTGAATCGCCTCTGGTGTAATCGACAAGCTATCTAACAAACTCAAACCTTCCTGCTGGAATTTTTGCAGGCGTTCAATTTCATCCTGACGAATACTTGGGTTGAACTGTTTTAAATAGCTTAAACGTTCAATTTCATACTGCCATTGCTGACCGTAATTGTTTTTCGCTTGCTGTTTCAATTCAGGCAACACAGTTTTAGCGATGTCGAGTGCCTGACGATAGCGTGATTCAATCACATCACGGCGCGCTTTCACCACTTGGCGACAACTATTGCCATCGAGATGATGCAAATGTGGTCTCAACATCATTGGATCAATCTTAGCTGACAAGTCCTGACCATTTTCACTGAGCAATACACGCACCAACTGCTGTGGCAAGCTTGCAGGTAAATTCAGTGACTTCGGTGCAATTACATCGACCTTAAACCAAACTTCAATCAGCACTGAACCTTGTTTCAAGGCATTCGATTTCAACACGGCAACGTTGGTACTGCCAAACGCTTGGGTGTTGATCATTTCCATCATACTTTCAATGAATGGATGCTCAAGGGTCAAATACTGTGCATCTTCACGAATCTGCGCCTGATCACGATAGAAAGTCGCAGTCATGCCTTCTTCATCCAGTGTTAAACCTTGAACCTGCATTTGATCGGTTGGCTTGATGATGACTGTCCCATTGCTTTGCTCGTCAAAGTCGATGTTGGTCGAAGACATAAAACGCTTCACAAACATTGGTAAGGTTGTATTGTCATCGTAGTCTTCAAGTGCCTGTACAATTTCCTGTGCAATCACTGGACGGCATGAGTTGTACTCAAGCAAACGGTCACGACCTGCTTGGAGTTCTGCTTCAAGTGCTTCACGCTGAACATTGACTTCTTCAAGTAAATCTTCAAACTTCTGCCCCATATCCGCCAGTAAGCATTCTTTCAGATCAACAATAAAGTTTTCTTGTAGAGTCTGTGCAGTTGGTGAAATGTTGCCAAAAATATTTAAGGCTTCGTTATACCAACGGAACATGCGCTCTTGCGCTGTCCCTTGTAAGTATGGCACATGAATCTGAATACGGTTTTGCTGACCAATACGGTCTAAACGACCAATACGCTGCTCGAGTACATCTGGGTTGGCAGGCAAGTCAAATAAAATCAGGTCACTGGCAAACTGGAAGTTACGCCCTTCTGAACCAATTTCAGAACACAGTAAAATTTGTGCACCGTAGCTTTCTTCAGCAAAATATGCCGCTGCTTGGTCACGTTCGAGTAGGCTCATGCCTTCGTGGAACATTGCGGTACGTACACCCGCATGCAAGCGTAAAGCACTTTCCAATGCTTCAACCACTGGCCCACTACGTGCAATCAATAAAACTTTTTTGTGTTTTAAATCTTTACGCAGAATTTCCATGAGCCAAGCCACGCGTGGATCTGTTTCCATCCAAGAACCATCAAGCTGTTCTTCTTCTGGCCACATTTGCTCACGTAGCTTACCATCGATTGACCAATCCGCAGGTGCAGGCAATGCCGCAGGCTGACAGTCACGTCCTGGGAAACCTTGAATGGCTTCACGGGTATTACGGAATAAAATACGACCTGTGCCATGACGGTCAAGCAATTCATGAATCGCCTGATAACGCTGCTCAGGCTGATCTTCAATACGATGCCCCAACAAACCTTCAAGCGCAGTTAAATGCTGTTCAGTCAAGGCTTCATCGGACATTAAAACTTCTGCAATTTTTGCAGTATGTTGATATTGTTCTTCTTCATCCAAGAAACGATCTAGGCTGCTAAAGCGTTGTGGATCAAGCAAACGTAAACGGGCAAAATGGCTTTCAACACCCAACTGTTCAGGTGTCGCAGTGAGCAATAAAACACCTGCTGTTTGTTCTGCCAGTTCCTCAACCAAGTCGTAACGGTCATTGCCGCCCTCTTCTTCACTCCACATTAAGTGGTGTGCTTCATCGACTACCAGTAAGTCAAAGCCTGCTTCTACTGCCTGTTCACGTAAATCTTCATGGTCAATCATCAAATCGACGCTGGCAATAATACATTGCTCAGTCAGGAACGGATTGAGTTCAGGATCATGTTCTTTAATCGATGCTGTACGGGTCAAATCAAACAATGAAAAATTCAGATTGAAACGGCGACGCATTTCAATCATCCACTGATATTGAAGTGAATCTGGCACCAAAATCAGGATACGTTCAGCACGCCCAGTTTTAAGCTGCTGATGTACGATTAAGCCTGCTTCGATGGTTTTACCTAAACCGACTTCATCGGCGAGTAAAACACGCGGTGCAAAACGCTTACCCACTTCATGTGCGATATAAAGCTGATGTGGAATTAAGCCGACACGTGCGCCCAACAAACCACGTAAACGACTGGTTTGCATGCCTGCTTGTAGTTGTAGAGCCTCAATACGCAGGTCATACCAAGCTTTAATATCAACTTGGCTTGCCAATAAACGATCGAGGGGTTTAGAGAGCTGAATTTGTGCGCCAATACGGGTTTCATTCAGCGTTTTACGCTCTTCTTCACCGTTGTCTAAGGTACGAACAGCATTGTAACGAATTACGCCAAAACGCTCTTCTAATGACTCAACCAGCCACAGCTGACCTTCCTGATCGTGGATTTCATCATTGATATTAAAGATAATTCGAGATAAAGGTGCATTGCTACGCGCATACACTCGTGTTTCGTCACTTTTTGGGAATAAAATGCTGAGGGAACGCTCATCTACATCAATGACCACGCCCAGACCAAGTTCTGTTTCAGTATCGGATAACCAACGTTGACCAATAGCAAACTGTTGCAATTTTTTCACCTTTATTTCAAGTTTGCACTAAAAGCACGCATTGGCTTTTAGCTTCAATCTAAATATTTTCGCACAAAGCATAACAAAACGTCAGGTTATGCTGCTGATTTTTTAAAACGGTACGGCACATTCAAAGTTTAGCAATTCATCCGTTTTGGGATGATGAAAACTGAGCTGCTGTGCATGTAAGCACAGACGATCGGTCAATTGCTGGTGTTGCGCTGTTGCATACAGGGTATCTCCGACAATCGGATGTCCCAAGTATTGCATATGTACACGAAGTTGATGTGAACGCCCAGTAATTGGAGTTAATTTGACACGTGTCACCACCTGACCTGCCAGTTCAAACTGTTCGAGTGCTTGCCACTCGGTGAGTGCTGGCTTGGAATGTTGTGGATCGACCATGTGAAGTGGTGGTCGGCTCGGATCATAGACCACAGGAATATCAATCGTTCCCTGACTTGAAAGTGCGCCTACCACCAAAGCTTGATAGGTTTTATCGGTTTGGCGTTCTTGGAACTGCCGTGAAATACGGTTTTGCCCTAAGCGAGACAATCCAAAGACCAAGATGCCTGAGGTATCTCGATCTAGACGATGGATCAGCAAAGTTTTCGGCTCAAGTGCCACCAAACGGGTGAGCATACTGTCTTGTAAAGCTTCGCCCTTTCCCGGTACGCTGAGTAACCCTGCCGGTTTATGGATGACCATAAAATCTTCATCTCGATGAATCAGATGATCGGTTAAAAAATTACTCAAAATTTAATCCCAGGCTGATCGCGAAAACAAGCGGGCAATAATAAAAAGCTTAGGACTGAAATACAATAGACAATCTGCAACAAAAGCATAAATTCCCGATATTTCATCCGAAAGTACGCCCAATAAAAAACGGAATCTGTTGATTCCGTTTTGATGGCACTGGCTTAGGTCTGTTTCATCTCGGCAAAGACTGCTTTGGCTGCCGCAATGGTATAGGCAATATCTTCATCACTATGTGCAGATGAGATAAAGCCCGCTTCAAATGCAGACGGTGCAAAATGAATGCCACGATCTAACATGCCGTGGAAGAACTGTTTAAAGGCATTCACATCACATTTCAAAATGTCATCGAAACTGGTAATTTCAGTTTGATCGGTAAAGTACAAACCAAACATGCCACCAATTTGTTCAGTTTTCAGTGCAATGCCCTCTTCCTGAGCCACTTGTTTGAAACCTGCAAGTAATTTCGCCAACTTTGCAGACAAATCGCTATAGAAGTTCTCTTGACGCAAATGTTTGAACATTTCAATGCCTGCACGCATAGCCAATGGGTTACCTGACAATGTACCTGCCTGATAGACACCACCAAGTGGCGCGATGCATTCCATGATTTCACGTTTACCGCCAAATGCGCCTACTGGCAAACCAGCACCAATAATTTTACCTAAAGTGGTTAAATCTGGTTTAACGTTATACACCGATTGCGCACCGCCCAGTGCAACACGGAAACCTGTCATCACTTCATCAATAATAAAGACAGACTTGTATTCATCACACATTTCACGGATGGTTTCCAAGAAACCTGCAATCGGTTTCACCAAGTTCATGTTGCCCGCAACTGGTTCAACAATCACCCCTGCAATCTCACCACCAAATTTGGCGAAACACGCTTTGATCGCTTCAATATCATTGTATGGCAAGGTAATGGTGTGTTTGGCAAAGTCAGCAGGTACACCTTTAGACGTAGGTTCACCCAAAGTCAACATGCCTGAACCCGCTTTTACGAGCAGTGAATCTGAGTGTCCATGATAGCAACCTTCAAACTTCACGATTTTGTCACGCCCCGTATAGCCACGCGCCAAACGGATCGCTGACATAGTCGCTTCTGTACCTGAGTTGGTCATACGCACCATTTCAATGGATGGCATGATCTCGCAGATCACATCGGCTAAAGTCGTTTCATGAACTGTCGGTGCACCAAAGCTTAAACCGTCTTGTGCTGCTGCTTGTACTGCTGCAACAATCGCAGGATGAGAATGCCCCAAAATCATCGGCCCCCATGAACCGATATAGTCGACATAGCGTTTACCATCGACATCCCACAGATATGCACCTTGTGCTTTTTCAATAAAAACAGGCGTTCCACCGACACCATTAAATGCACGTACTGGCGAATTGACACCACCTGGAATATGTTTGCTGGCTTGTTTAAAAAGTTGCTGTTGTTTTGCAGAAAGGCTCATAGCATTACTCAAATGGATTGAATGATTTAGGAATGTTTGACAAATAAACTTGCCCATGCATTCACACGTGCAGGAATCTCAGCGACCGACCGCCCTAATATATCACTAATCACCGCACATAAGTCTGCACCTGAGTCGACCACAACTTGAGAATTCTCAACACTTAAGCCACCAATCGCACAGATTGGCACATTTTTAAACTGCGATGATGCTTGTTTTAAAGTCTCTAAACCAATATTTCCCGCTTCAGGTTTGGTCGATGTTGCATAGATTGCACCAAATGCAACATAGCTTGCCCCTTGTGCAATTGCCAGTTCAGCCAGTTCAAGTGAATTGGCGCAGGTTCGCCCAATAATTGCACCGTCAGCCAATTGGGCTTTCGCATCGGTAATTTCACCGTCTGTTTGACCTAAATGCACACCAAGACCAAATTGGGCTGCCAGTTTTAAGTCATCGTTGATCACAAATGGTGTTTGATATTTTTCACAGAGTTGTTTGATTTGTTCAACTTCAGCAGGCTGATCAGCTTTAGCCACTTTTTTACGGCGATATTGCAAAATTGCCACCTGAGCTGTCGCCAGTGCAGCATCGAGTTTTTCGAGTAATGTTTCTAAAGGGTCATCATTGGTAATGAGATATAAACCACGCATAAAAGCTCTAAATCACAAACAAATTTGGGGTTAGTGTAACGCTCGACTCTCTGAAGCTCAAACTACAAATAAAAAAACCGAGAAGTAAACTTCTCGGTTGATTGACTCACTTTAGTTAATCTTAGAAACGGTAACCTATCCCCAAGTACGTCACAACTGGGTTAATCTCAATTTTACTTTTACCCTGTACATAACGAGTATTACCCGCATAGACATCTAACGTTGCATCTGTACTGAGATGTACATAACTGACTGAAGCAGTTGCAAACCAGTTTTTATTAATATTGTAATCAGCGCCAATAAATGCAACTGGGGCAACAGCATCATCAATTTTTACATTACGAATACTTGCACCATAATTGGCTAGATACGAGCTAACTGCAGAATCTAATTTAAAATTATGGAAGTGAGCATACATAATCCCTGCACCAACATAAGGGCGGAATTTACTATCGACTGTACCAAAGTGATATTTACCCGTTAAGACTGGACTATAAACTTCAACATCACCCACTTTACTAAATTTATCTAGATTTAGAACCCCACCCAGTAAAGAGCCTTTCCCTTTAATATCGAGCTTTGGCGGTACACCTAAAATCAATCCGAGACTAACATTATCATTGACTAAATAATCAAGTTTAAATTCTGCAGTATCTGTATCTTCAAGTTCAAATCCTGCTTGAGAATTAAATTCTGTTGTACCTGAAAGAAGATAATCAGACTGCACGCCTTGTTTTGTCCCTTGCGGCATAATATGTGCCCAACCCGCAGAGACAGCGACAACTTTGCCATCGGAGGTTTCTGCATGTGCAGCCATTCCTGTAACAAGTAATGCTGTAGGAATAAATACTTGTGCCAATTTTTTCATATGATGACATCCTGTGATGTTTAGTTCTTTGTAGAGTGGTATCCAAACCACCAGTCCTTTACTTTATTGAGATATTAACCGTTAAACTTGGTTTATATTTATTGTTTAAATGACTGGTGAATTCAAAATCTAACACCAGTCACTTGTCGACGATCTTATGATTCAAAATCATCGACTATCTTGGATCTAGTCACTGACTTAGAAACGATAACCTACTCCAAGATAAGTCACAATTGGATTAATTTCAATTTTAGTTTTACCATTTACAAGTGTTACATTTGATGCATTATTCACTACATCTAGACTTGCATTGGTATTTAAATGTACATAGCTAACCGATGCTGTTGCAAACCAATTTGAATTAATATTGTAATCGGCACCAACGAATGCAACTGGAGCAACTGCATCATCAATTTTTACATTACGGATACTTGCGCCTGCATATGTCGCTAAATATGAACTAACACTTGGATCTAATTTAAAATTGCTAAAATGCGCATACATCATACCCGCACCAGCATATGGACGGAACTTACTATTTACTGTACCAAAATGGTATTTACCAACAATAACTGGACTATAAACTTTAACATCACCCACTTTGCTAAATTGATCCAGATTTAAGGCTCCACCCAATAATGAACCTTTTCCTTTAATATCTAATTTTGGTGGTACACCAACGATTAAACCTAAGCTTACATTGTCATTTACCAAATAATCAGCCTTAATTTCAGCAGTATCAGTGTCTTCTAATTCAAAACCTGCTGATGAATTAAAACCAGTTAATGCAGGCAGTACAGTTGATGTTGATTGAACACCTTGTTTCTCACCTTGAGGCATAATGTGTGCCCAACCTGCTGCAATTGCAAAATTTTTACCATCTGAAGTTTCTGCATGAGCAACAGTCATTGTTGCCAAAATTGCCATAGGGAGAATCGCTTTCATCAACTGTTTCATCGAAAATTTTTCCATTAATTTGATTTTAAATGGTTTTCACCATCTCTCCGCGCAATATTAGAATAATTACTTTAAATATCAATAGCCTCAAAAATTGAACTATTAAAAAAAATCTATAGAAAAAATATATTTTGTTTTAAATCAAAAATTTAAAATATAAAACATAAAATACAATACTTTCTAAATGTTTATCTTTTGTCCTATAAATTTAAGTTGTATTCATAAGCTCAAAATTTCATCAAAAATTCAATTTTAAAGTCAGCTTTCTAGGTCTATAGTTGCTCTATCTTCTGAGAAAATAACAGGATCACACTCATGCATGAAATTGAATTAAAGCTGCAAATTCCAGAGCAGAAACGTGCCGCAGTCGTGAAAGCATTTGAAACCAAAACGACTCAGCACATCGAGTTACATGCACGTTATTTTGACACTGAAGACTCAAAGCTTGCAGCACAGCATATTGCCATTCGAATACGTAAAGAAGGTCAAATATGGGTTCAAACGCTGAAAGGTGCAGGTGCAAATCCATTACAGCGCTATGAACACGAAACGAGTTTAGGTGAATCAAGTGAAGCACCTGATTTAGATTTGACTGTATATGAGCAAGAACCTCACGCACTCAAATTACTCAAAAATGCGCTCGGTGATGACTTTTCGAGTCTGCAATTAAAGTTCGAAACGATTGTGCAACGTGCGTATCGGATCGTGCAGTTTAATCGTTCAAAAATTGAAATCTGCCTAGATCGTGGTACGGTACAAAATACGCAGCAACAGCGTGAAATTTATGAAGTTGAATTTGAACTCAAACAAGGTCAGATTCAAGATTTGATTCAACTCACTCAACAATGGGTGAAAAAATATCATATTTGGCTCGATGTCAGAAGCAAAGCAGAACGCGGTAACTTATTGGCGCAAGGTACACAGGTAAGTCCTGCAACGCTAGCAGCGCCTGTACATTATGATAAAAAAGCATCCAATGAAACGATTGCCCAACATCTGATTGCAGCTGCTCTACGCCACGCACTTCCTAATTTTGCAGCAATTGCAGATCAAGTTGCAGAATCTGCCCATTACTATCAAGCCTATTTAGCACTACGTCAGTTAGTGAGTAGCCTACAACTTTTTCAAAGTGTAATACCCAACCAAATCCTAGAACAGGTTGCACAATTACAGCATTTGCTACAGGCAGCACATGCAGCCTATGTTGCGACCAGCCTGTACCCTGCTATTTTACTGCAATCTGAACTTACCCAAGTTGCCGAATTGACGCTTCAACCAACTGAGCAAGTATTTAAGCAGAATCATAGTACTTTATTAGTTTTAGATTTATTGGCTTTTAGTTTAAATACAACCCAGTCCACTGCATCTGAAATCTCTGTGAAAAAGCAATTTAAGCAATATATTGCACAATTTAGTACCGATATTGATATGTTTGCTCAACTCAAAAATACAGAAAAATGCCAAACACTGGCACATCTACAGACTTGGGGAGATGCGCTTGCACTTGGCACGCCATTAACCAGTAAAAAACAACTGGCACTTTATGTTGAATTACAACCAGAGCTTAGTGAAAGTTTTGATCTGTGGGTGGCTCAACAAATTGCTTTTCAGTATTTAAAAGCGCCTGAACAGCAATATTTTGTACTTGGTTGGTTGTCTAATCAGATTCCTCAACAACAAGCACATCTTGAGATCTCATTAAGAAAATTATTGAAAAAAATCACCTAATCAAAATTGCTGCTCACACGACACAATGTCGTGTGAGTCGCTGCAACTTAATTCTAGCGATATTTTCCAAAAATCTTCCAGACACCATTATCTGCAAGTGGGTCACTATAACGATCACTACGTTGTTTACGTGGTTTTTCCCGAGCATCCACCACTTTAAAATGTTTTTCCCCGCCTAAAACAATTCCATTGTTATAAAAACGGGTACGGGTATATTCACTTTGCCCATGTTGAAATACATAAGTTCTCAAATCAATAAACTCGCGATGTGCGACCAAAGCTGCTGTAGTGTCACTTTCGAGCCATGCTTTCATTGCAACGATTTGTTCAGCATCAAACTGACCGCATTTTTCAATCAAACTGAGTACCCCACGGAAGGTTTTGGATTCTTTTGCGCGGGTTTTATTGATACGAATACGATCTACATGAAAGAAAAATAAGGGTAAATTCAAATGACTGGGTAAATGAATAGCATCAATCACGTCATCTTCTAAAAAAGGCTGACAGAGTTGCTGTGCCCGCTCGATCAGTTCTTGCCACTGACTAAAATACTGTTCAACCTCTGCTTGAGGTGCATAATAAATTGGCAAGCCTTCAACATGTTCAAGTTGCTCGGGTGGCCAAACCTGTTGTCGTAATAATTGAATATCTTGTTTTAAAGTTTGTATAGCAATGGAATCTTGCATTTAGGTGACTCGTTTTGCTTAGGCTATTTAAAGATTAAGCCAACTGTTTAGTTTCCGCAAGGCTTTGCCTATAATAGACCGTCATTTTTGTGTTGGAATAGTCCCATGACTCAAAAGATTCAAGCAACGGATGTTACAGAAGAAGAAGCACAAAATGCGGTCTTTTTTGAACGTACCGATGAATTTATTAAGCTAGCAAACGAGTTTTGCCGTCCTGAAAAAGGTCAAAAACCTCAGCCTGTTGAGTTGCGTGGACAAGTCAGCGCTGCCATGCTTTTTGCTACTGCCCGTTTTAATACATGGGTGGCTGCCAATAACTTCAAAGATGGTGATGAAATGCGCGATGCAAAAGAGCAAGTGATTTCATACCTGATGCAACAATTTCATATGATGCTTGAAGATAATTTTGATGAATATTGTGAGCAATTTGAAAACTATTTACGTTTCCGTAAAAATGAAGATTTTCACACTCACAAACATGATCATGACCACAATCATTAAATCATCATCGACCCACCCATAAAAAAATGAGCTGTTATCAGCTCATTTTTTTATGTCTTATCGACATGATTTATTGCTGAGATTTTGCAATAAATGAACTGGCTTGTACTTTGCCATAGGGATCAGCCATTACCTCAATATAATGATCCAATTGGATATATTTTTTAATGACAGCATCCACGTCTGCTTTACTTAAACCTGCAATTGCCTGATCTCGTTGTTGACGAGAGTGCATCGTTTTTCCACGTTCGAGCTGACTATTGAGCATCTGATGAATAATGCGACTGTCTTCAAGGCTCGTGACTCGTTTTTTCAAGATGTTCGCTTTTGCCGCTTCAAGTTCTTGTGGAGTCACCCCATGTGCAAGTAAATCTTTGAGAACTGTGTGAACAGCTTGTGACGTTTGTTGCGCTTTATCGGTCGTATAATTCGCTTCTATGCTGAATACACCAACCGAATCATGTAAATCTAGATCTAAACCACTTGAGAACCCATAAACCAAATGATTCTTTTCACGCAACTCTTGACCTAAACGTGAAGATAGTTGTGAATCACCTAAAATATAGCTCAGAACTTGCAAAGCTGGAGCATCTGCATCGTCTATACCCACAGGCAATAGCAAAAGCCCCTGATAATGACCAAATTCGCGTTGTTCGGCTTGTACATGAACTTGCTGTGCTGGATACACTTGATATTTTGAAGATAAACGCTGATAAGGTGCTGATGATGACCATGTTGCCAGTTTCTGATTCATAACTTGACGAATTTGAGCGACATCAAAATCACCTGTTACGGATAACTGAGCATGATTAAATCCCATAAACTGTCGATAAAGCTGCTCTACTTGGGCTTGCGTTGCAGATTGCAGTTGTTGCTTGACTTGCTCAGGCTCAAAATGAAACCGTAAATCGCCTGCTGTGTACTGCTCAACAATCCGCGACATGGTTAAACCTGCAACAGTTTCAGGTTCAGTATAGGGACGATTCAAACTTGCCAGACTTTGGGATTTAATTAAATCAAACTGACTCTGTTCAAAGCTTGGATGCTGCAAAATACTTAAAATATAATTAAAGTACTCAGTAAAATGCTGCTTATTGGCGCGAATCTGTATCTCCAAACCATTATCTTGACTCACCACTGTCGCCTGAGCATCTGCCGCAATCGAGTGATCAATAATCTGCTGTAAGCTCTGTTGATCTGAGCCACGTAAGAGCAAATATGCTGTTAAATCCAAAACCTGCCCTTTATTCCATAATGACTTTTCTGTACCAAAATTGAGATTAATACTGGCATAGACTTTATTGTCATTTGTGGTTGTTGGGAAAAGTGCATACTGCAAACCATTTTTTAACGTACCACGCTGGATTTTTTGCTCTGTTGTCTGCAAATATTGCTGTGAACGTGTCAAATAATCTTGAGTTTCCTGCTGATATTGTTTGACGTCTTTGACTGGTTCAGCTGTGACATTTTCAGCAGATTGACTTTTTGCTTGTCGGCTCGCTTGTTGTGGTTGGATGGCTTTTTTTTGTGATTCAGGCGTTGGCTGAATATCGCCAGAGAGACGATGTTCTGCAATCAGAAATTGATTGAGTGTTTGATTTACCTGTGTTGAGGTCAGATTCTGTACAGCATCTATATCTGTAAAATATTGCTCCCAATGCCCTGCCGAAGATACTGCATAATCACTCAACCGCCCACCCAGTGCAATCGAATTACTGGTAATACTATCTACCTGATTTTTAAATAGACCTTTTATACGGTTCAAGTCTGTATCATTGAACTGCGCAGGTTTCTCAACATTTTGCACAAGTGCTTGAGAAATTTGCTGTGGATTTTGATTGGGTGCATAAATCGCTCCCATAAAAACCACATTAAAATCTTGATCTAACCATGTCGTTGCTTGAACGGTTGTTGTCATTCCTGTTTCAACCATTGTTTTATACAAGGAACCACTTGGTTGCAGCGTATACAAATAAGGGGCAACTGCCAAAACAGGCTGAATACTCGGATTGCGCCCATTCAAGTACATATTCACTTTAGCGAGATCACTGCCTTTCTGCACACTAAACTGACGCTGACGAATTTTAGTCGCATCTAGCATTGGAACTTTTGCCATAGCAGGCACAGGATGTGTATGAATATGCGCAAAGTTTTGTTCAATACTTTTAAGGAGTTGTGCCTGATCAAATTTTCCAGTCACGACCATAATTGCATTATTGGGTGCATACCATGTCCGATAAAACTGGTTGAGTTCGTTCATCTTGATTGATTTCAACTCATCTAGATCACCAATCGGCAAACGCCCCAAAGCCTGATTGCCATAAGCAGCTTTAAACATTTGATCCATCAACACCGCAAAAGGTTGATCTAAACGTAATTCCCGTTCACGGCGTACAATCTCGATCTCCGTTGCGACAAATTTCTTTTGTAAAACCAGCTTATCCATTCGCTGTGCTTCCAAATAAAGCACCTGATCAATCACTTTTTGCTCTGGGCGAATAATATTGGTGTATTTGGTTGAGTAATAGTCAGTACTGGCATTTGTCGCCAATGTATATTGATCTAAACGACGTTGAAATTCATTGCCCTGTACATCTTGTGTGCCTTTAAATGCCAAATGTTCCAATAAATGTGCCAAACCTCCTTTTCCCTTAGGATCATTTAACGAACCTGTTAAATAAATGGTATTCATAAAGACTTTATTTTCATTATTATTTGGTGCAAGGATAACCCGTAACCCATTCTCTAATTGATACTCACTAATTTGATGCTGACTTTTCACTAAAATGGTTTGTGCAAAACTTGTGGTTGTCCAGCCAATTAGACACAGTGATAACGTGAGTTTCTTTAATTTTTTGAACATTATAATGATCCGATTTGATAAAAATCTGCTTGAGTTGCAAGATGCAATTTTGGAAAATTAAGTAATTTAATATTTAAAAAAATCATAATCTTATGATTTGAGTTGTCATGAATGAGCAATTTACAATATAAGTTGCTTAACTGCTCTGATTGACCGATCCATGCTGTTGATGTTTGACTTTGACCCATTGATACCAGCCATAGACTGCCATGAGCACAAATGCAGCATATAGACCCGCCGTAAGATATAAGTCTTTATAGATAAACATGCCCACATAAATAATATCGACCACCACCCAAAGTGGCCATGTTGCAATATGCTTACGACTTGTCCAATACGTTGCTAGCAGGCTAAATGCTGCCAACTGGGCATCTAACATAGGAACAGCTGCATTGGTAAAATGCTTTAAGCTTAAACCAAAAATCAGACCTGCTATTGCGGCAAGTAGCAATTGCCATGCAACCGTCGAATAAGCTAAAGGTTCGATCTTAATGTCATGATCAACTTGCTGACCTTTCATCCAGACAAAGAAGCCATAAAAATTGACCACAGAGAAGAAAATTTGCAAAATCACTTCACCATACAACTGATAAGTGAAAAACAAATAACCATATAAAATATAAGCCAGCATATTAAATGGCCAACACCACATATGGCGCAACACGGTTAGCCCAACACCAATTAAGCTGACAATGACCGCAAAAATTTCTAAATTTGACATGGAAAACACACACTATATCGTTTGGGCTAAACGACCAGATTGAATCGTTAAGACTTCATCGCCCATTTGGCTAAAGCATTGCTGACAGTAATTGATAAAGTATCAACATATCGGCTATATAAATCAGAGATCAATAACACACTGCTCAAACAGATCAATACTGAACACAATACGGCAAGATCATAATTAAAGCCCAGCGCCATAAACCAGTTAAATGCAGGAATACAAATCAGATAAATCATCATCATGTGTAATAAATAAATTGAGAATGATAATTTACCTAAATAAATCAATGGTTTTTTATCAAAAACATCTGAAAGCTGCTGACAGAGCAAAATACTATAAACAATCAAAATACCTGAGAAGAAATTACTGTAATCATAAGTTCTCCAACCCAAAATTTTATATAACCAGTGATATGCATGGCTACTATTGTGCGCCCCTGCGAAATACAAACCTGCAAGAAACATTCCCCATGCCAAAACGGGTTTGATTTGCCGACCGTATAAATACATATAACAGCCAATCACAAAACTCGACATACCTAAAAAGAAACGTTCTGCTTTCCACAAGGCACACAGAGGTAATACAACTGAAGCAATATAAAATAGAGGTTTTTTATAATGGTAAAGTAACAATAAAATAAACAGTAAAATGGAACCAAACAATTCAATTTGCATTGTCCAAAGTACCCAGTTACTGCCACTTTCAGCAAATAAAAATGCACCTATGCTGCCCTCATAAGCGGCTTGCTGCAAACTAATTTCCTGAGTTGCATAAGCTTGTAACCAACCATTAACCAAGTCACTGTTAATATGGGTATAACTCAGTGCCAACCACGCCAAAATACAGGAAAAAAATGCGGGGATTGCCAAACGTGGATAGCGCTTAATCGCCATTTCAGCCACTTTTTTAGGGACATTTTGATGTCTTAAAATCGCATAGCTTAGAACAAAACCACTTAAGACAAAAAACACAAAAACGGCTGCGGTACCTGAATACCAAAATGCAAATGGTGAGTGATGGATAAAATAATCCCAACTGCCATGTGCGCGATCATCTGGGCTAAAATGGTGTAAGTATGGATAGAAGCTCAAAGAAAGGTGTGAAAACACCACTGCTAAACATGCCAGACCACGAATGCTTTCTGCTGCGTTTAATTTTGCCATAGTGGTAGTGGGAGCAATAGGAAGTTTAAAAACTTGCCAAGCATAGGACTGAATCTTAATTCATGCAAGAATAAATCACAAAAAGCCCCTGTAACAGGGGCTTAGATCACGGATCTAGAACTTAATCCACGCGTACAATTTCGCCATGTTCATTGTGATGAACAACGCAGATTTTTTGCTTACGTCCCTGAGCGACTTCTTGCTCTGGCAGATCAAAATGGCGAGCATAATCATTGATATTTTTTGCTTTAACATGTTTTACCGTGTGTGCAGGAATCAACTTACACCACAAGCACAACACTGCCGCACAGGTCAACAAAGTGATCATATCCATTTGTAGACCAAACCAAAATGCATTGAACAGGCGATGAAAACCATAAGGCTGATTTGCACTGATTAAACCGATTAAGACCACCATCGGACGCCACAATAAAAACCACACACCCCAAAGCATCGCAGTTGAAGTGGTTGACATATAACGTCTATGCCAAGGCAACTGCGCACGTAAGTCAATAATTAACGAATTTGTACTCATGAATCTATACCTAAGTGATCGATGATTTTAGCGGATACCGCGATCTGGGCTTACCCAGCGCGCACGTTTACCATCCCCTCTCATCAATACTTTTGGGAAGGCAAGAATGCTAGCAGTGACCGTAATCAGCCAAAATACGAATGGATACCAAATCATCCAATAATAATTTTTCAGTAAACCTGGCTCATAACGACTATCCATCCATTTACTAATCATGAACTGGAATAAGCAGGTTGCACCTAATAAGATACCTGTACCGTATGGGAGAAATGGTGAGCTCATGACAGGTAAGACATGATTAGGAATAATTAAATCCACTAACCAAATACAAGCTACCAACAACATTAAATATGACCATACTAATGTCAGAAGTAATTCTAACATGAGTGGCCACAAAAAATTCAGACCTGGTTTGAACAGCACGTCAAAATTTTTAATCAGAACTTGCGCACCACCCATTGCCCAGCGTAGACGTTGTTTGTATAAGCCTTTTAAGGTTTCAGGCATCAAAATCCACACCAGTGCATTGGGTTCAAATTCAACATCCCAACCTGCACGCTGCAATTTCCACGTAATATCAATATCTTCAGTCAGCATATTTGGAGACCAATAGCCAACTTCGTGTACAGCACTCTTACGAAATGCTGTAATCACACCCGATACCGTAAATAATCGTCCAAATACACGCTGAGCACGTTTAATCATACCCACAATCGATGAAAACTCACCCACCTGAATACGTCCAAGTAAAGTTGAACGTGTACGGATACGTGGATTTCCTGTCACCGCTGCAATTTTTTCATCGGCAAGAAAATGTCGAATCATCCATTTTGCAGCATGTGGGTCAAGCAAAGCATCACCATCAATACCAATGAGGAACTCAGCATCGGTCAGTAAACTCCCTGCTTGAAGCCCCATTGCTTTACCTTGGTTTTGCGCTAAATGTACAACCCGCAATTTTTCAAATCGCCCTGCCAAACGGTCTAGCACTTCGCCTGTATTATCTGAACTTCCGTCATTAATCGCGATCACTTCAAAATCGGGATAATCCAATTTTAGTGCATGACTAATCGTTTCTTCAGCATTATCCCCTTCGTTAAAGCAAGGAACCAGTACCGCAACCTTTGGGTATGAAGGTAAGTCTTTAGGTTGAGTATAAACAGGGTCTTTGCGTTCTTTCATGTAGAACACAATTGCCCCGATCATCCACAAATAGGACATAAATAACGGATAATAAAATACAAACTCTAAAGCAGAGTGCCAAAAGTGCTGTAACGCAGACATAATGCTCAAACTCCTACGGCACTATGCGATCTGATTTAGAATCAAAGGCTTTACGCATAATATCCACATTTGGCAATTGCTTAATTGGATCATCTGGATAATACGCCACGTGTAAAGCACCTTGTTTATAGAGTGACTCAATGGTATCACCCAACTCTTGCGATGGTACAGGCTCATTGGTACGCCAATTTTGTGCTTGTAACTCAAATACGGTTTTGTGCAAGCCATTCGGATAAGATTTCACACGATTCACAATATCTTGATAGAACTTATCTTTATTTTCCGCCTGCTCCATATATGGCATTGCCATAATCGCAGTAAAGTCATAGCGTTTTAAAGACTGCTCTAAGGATTGTGCATACCAATTTTCTGCATAAGGATTTAAAGCCACTTGTGCATATAAATTACGGGCAGTCATCAAAAATGGTTGATATTGGCGCACTTCACCTGCCAACTGCAAGGCAAAGTTATCAATATAATTGGTTTTAAACTTTGTCCATTTTTCCAATTCAGCATCATTATTACGAACTTGCTCTAAATTGGTAGATAAACCTGCTGATGCGTAGGCTTTCAATGCATACGGGCTTGCATCTTCATAATCTGACAATGTGGTATCGTCATGGAACAAGATGCCATTAAACGTTGAAGATTTCGCCAAATCTTGATACAAGCCTTCAATCACACGACGCGCTGGAGCAGCAAATGGGCTTAAACGGATATAACCCATATTTAGATGATCACTGTCTTTCGGCTGCTGAGTCACAACCAAATCTTTCGATACAGGATTTGACTTTGGCAATTCCCATGCAAGGAGTGGCATCCACGCATATAAACGAGTCACCTGTGTACGGCTTTGAATTTGCCAAGCAACACGGTTGAACAAATCGGCACGTACAGGAATATAACGGTTTGGGAAATACACCATATCGGCTGAACCATTGGCATCTGGATCAGAGAATGCTTGTAAATATACTGTAGTGATATGCATTTGCTGGATACGATCTAGCAAATTCCCCAAATTACGTTCTTGTTGTGCTGGATCTGGATCATAAATGTAGTCTAAGTCAACATGCATGATCTTTTGTGGACGGTAATTGTCGCCCCAGTTTTTATCACGAATCTCAATTTCACGTGACAGGCTGTTCAAGGTCATATCATGTTCAACTAAGATACGGTTAATCGCACCCAAAGACTTCTTCAGATAGACAGGGCCGTCATCTAGACTTACTGTAATTGGCATGCCTAATTCTTTGGCAATACGGACTGTTTCCAAGTTATAACGACCATATGGCCAAACCATCACGCGTGGTGAAGGAATACCATGTGCTTTAATCAAGTCATTATTTTTCTTTAAGTCATCATAAATACGTTTGGCATAAGCACCATCACCTTCATAGGTTTTGGTTTTTGCATCATAAAAACGTGTGGTTGCCGCAGGTTCAGAGTTTCCTTGTGGGTTGCCTATGATGCCACGGTGTAAATTGTAACTGTGGCTAGCAATTTCAACATAACCACTTTGGCTCATTTCTTTGAGTTGAGCCCAAGTTAAAATCTTGTTACGTGCAATTTCTTCATCACCAAAGTTCACCATCTGGTTTGGTTTTGGCTCTAACCAAGAACCCACTACAGCCAAAACCACAGGAACTTTGTTGGCTTTCACAAATGGATAAACATTTTGATAGAAATTTTCATAGCCATCATCAACTGTTAATAACACAGGTTTTTCAGGTAAAGAGATTTTACCCTGATGTGCTTTTAGAAGCTGATCTACACTAATAAAGTGGAAACCATTTTTCTGTAAGTAGCGAACTTGCTCTTCAAAATGAGCTGTTGTGACCGAATATTGCGGAATCAACGCATCTTTATCATCGGTAACTTCGTGATAACCAATCACGGTCAGCGTTGTTGGATTAATTTTTGGCTTCTTTGCAGAAACAGCCTGTGTCATACCAACAGCAGCCATACCAACGCAAGTTGCAAGTACCGAACTTAAAAAGCGATTAAACATAATATGCCTGTTTTATAAATCGTGATGTGACCAATCTGATATGACATTTCAAACATTCAAGTCGTAGAAACAAGCTTTTATATTGCATGATGCTTCAGATTAGTAAGTACGATATATTTTCAAAAATTAAACTGAAAACAAGCTTAAAAGTTTGGCTGTTTGCTGCAAACATCCTGACATTCATCTTGTGATTTTTTTCAAAATCTAGTGAAATTTTTAAACTTAAAACCAGAAACAAAGTTGAAGAAATTCATAGAGCTGATAAAGATATGAACTAATTTTAGGATACAAAATTGTGTGAATTATAAAATAATCATGTATTTTATCTACATCATAAATTCAGATCTTACAATTCAGCACATCTTCGCGACATAATTTAACACACTTGGATTTCATTTTTTTGACATAGATCATTTGGTAGATCACCAAATGATCTCCAATCAAAATGGATTACTCATCGCGAGTTTTGACATCAAATAATTCGATTTCAAACACCAAATTTGAGTTTGCTGGAATAATTTTTCCGATCTTGCGATCGCCATACGCCAAATGTGCAGGAACCAGCAATTTACGTTTACCACCAACACGCATTCCGATAATACCCTGATCCCAAC
Organism: Acinetobacter sp. ME22; assembly: GCF_022012315.1. Classification (NCBI taxonomy): domain Bacteria; kingdom Pseudomonadati; phylum Pseudomonadota; class Gammaproteobacteria; order Moraxellales; family Moraxellaceae; genus Acinetobacter; species Acinetobacter sp. ME22. The sequence continues at coordinate 68,606 of NZ_JAKLTL010000009.1, read as the reverse complement.
CTTTGATCACACGTCCTGTACCAATGACACATTCAAAGTACTGACCACGATCAATTGATGCATCGAACTGAGTTCCATCTTCTAACCAACCTGTGTAATGGGTCGTAATCAAAGCACCTTTCACTGCTTCTTTGCCTGTTCCAAGTTTAAGATCAATAATTTCCAACTCTTGCATGATGAGTCACATCCAAAATCAAAATGAATCGGTATTTTACGATTTTCCAGAGATAAACCGATGCCTGACCGTTTATTTTTTCTTAAAAAAAGACTCACGCCCAATATGTAACCACAATGTAAAAACCATGCTGTTTTTTTCAGCATGAAATACACATTTTATTCACAATTTTACACTTTTCGAGTAACACATTTTTTACGACCTATTTACAAAAATATTGCTTCTGTGCTCAAGCCGTAACTCAGATGTGATTTTTTGTCAGATGATTTGCCGTTTTACTATGCGCCACTTACGATGAGTTCACATTCAGATTGATCCAAATCAGATGAATGAATCTAAGACTTTAAAGGATGCCATTTTATGAAACTTGTCAAAATTCTACTTGCAACATCTCTAGCAGCAGCATCGATTGCGGCATTTGCAGCAACGCCAAATGCTTCACCCAGCACAGTAAATCAGGATGGTAAAGTCGTGGTTTCCACACAAGAGCAAGGCAACAGCACCACCAGTGGCAGTTTAGACAATAGTGCCCAAGGCTCAACACATACTGATCAAACGCTGCAAAACTCAACCACACCGAGCCATGCATCGGGTCAAAGTAAATCCAAGCACTAAAGGAAAAGACCCAAGACAATACAAAGTTGTATCAATTAAATAAAAAAAGACTGTGGTTGCTACCCACAGTCTTTTTTTCACTCAGCAAAATTTAGCCTTGTTTGGCACTTTCTTTAAAGATACTACAAGATTGGTGGTGATTTTCTTGTAAACGTAATTGCTTACGCTGTTCAGCCGCCTCAAAACGGCAGCGTTTCCACTCATTATCAAGTTTCAAAGGAGGTACTGCTTGCGGTTGACCATGTTCATCTACAGCAACCATGGTAAAGAAACAACTATTGGTATGACGCATACTACGACTACGAATATTTTGTGCTTCTACACGAATCCCGATTTCCATTGAAGTACGACCTACATGGTTGACACTTGCAAGGAATGTAACCAACTCACCTACATAAATCGGTTCTTTAAACGTTACTTTATCGACAGATAAAGTCACAACATAACTACCCGAATAACGGCTTGCACAAGCATATGCCACTTGATCCAGTAATTTTAAGATGGCTCCACCATGTACATTCCCTGAGAAATTTGCCATATCAGGTGTCATTAACACCGTCATGGTTAATTCAGATTGGTCATCCGCTGACTGTAGAACTTGATCTAAAGGTGACATTAAAACACTCTTCGACTAAAGAATAATTGACAAGCGTGGATTATAGCCGATTTTTTTATTGTTATTGTTCAGTTTATTCATCAATATTTCAGATAAAAACACTCAGGATTATACAGCGTATCTTATCAAAATGCGCTGTATTTATGATTTTTCTTAAAAAGATGCTGATCAATCAATCAAAAATTAATGAGATGCGACAAGAAGTTGTTGCTCTTTTTCTTGAATGACCTGTTGAATATCGGCTAATTTTGCCTGTGTTGCATACACACCTGCCAAACGAGTTTGGTCACGCTCAGTCACATCAAAAATATGCGCTTTTTCACGCAAGTCAGGTTGAATGACAATATCGGCATGTCGTAATTCGGCATGTGATAACTGTTGCTGCATAATATTAATGTTCTGATTGAACAATCCCCACATATTGGCTGTTTCGGTATATTGTGGTTGAGCCAAAATATCGACCGCAATCACGACATCCGCACCCAGTTGTCGCGCAACATCGACAGGAACAGGGCTGACCAAGCCTCCATCAACATATTCTTTGTTTTGAATCATTGCAGGAATGAACATGCTCGGTATCGCAGACGATGCACGCACTGCTTGCCCTGTATTGCCATAATTAAAGACCACTTTTTTGCCTTGTTTCAATTCAGTCGCAACCACAAATAAGGGGATTTTCATTTTTTCTAAAGGCAGATTTCCAATCTGATCATTAATAAAATGCTCAACTTTAGCCCCATCTAAGAATCCATTTTTACGTAAGGTAATCTCACGGACATCTTGTACTTTCATATTCAGGGCAATCTCTCTAATTTGCTCAGGTGTTTTACCACTGGCATAAAGTGCCCCAACGATACTCCCCGCACTGGTTCCCACAATAAAATCAGGACGAATTCCATGTTCTTCCAAAACCTGAATCGCCCCAATATGGGCATAACCACGTGCGCCACCACTCCCGAGTACTAAAGCCACAACTGGTCGATGCTGTTGCTGTTTAATCTTCTCAAAATCAATTAAATTGGGGCGTGCCTGAGCCTGTTCTGTTGTCACGTCATTCACAAGATTCGTGATGAGTGGTACAGGTTGAGTAACGCTGTGCGGGATGCTTTGACATGCTGTGAGTAGCGTCAAACAAGTCGCAGAAAGAATCCAATTTTTCATAAGCAGCATCACTAAAATTACAACAAACAAAGGCAATCGCAGGCATTTTACTGTGAAAGAATAATCCGTTTTGAACTGTTTCTTTACAGTATTGTTTCATTATGATTAATCGTTGCTTTTTACCAAAAAACAACTGGGTTTCTATGCGAATTTTCTTAATCACTTGTTTTCGAATTATTTTATTTTTAGTCGCAAGTCTTTTAATTGCAGACAGTTTATATCTCTTGTTACAAGGAAAAATTCATATTGGGATTGTGCTGCCACTTTTGATTGGCACAGGTTTTCTGGTCATCGCGCTCGCATGGACACAGATTCAAGATTATTTAAATCGGCATCCAAAAATTAAAAAAACTTATTTCATCCTTTGGGGACTGTTTGTCATCTGGCTCATGACCTTGGCAATATTCGCCTATCAACTCAAAAATCATATTCGAGATCAAATCATCAATCAGCCTGTCAAAGCGATCATTGTTTTAGGCAGTGGTACAATTCGGGGACAACCTAGCCCAACTTTAGCTTTGCGTCTTGATCGTGCTGCTCAGCTTGCTCAGCTTGCTCAGCAGCAACCTCAAGCATGGATTGTACTTTCAGGCGGTTTAGATTTTAGTGAGCAACATACTGAAGCAGAGGTTATGGCAACCTATTTACAGCAAAAATACAGATTATCGACACAGCGTATGCTGCAAGAAGATCGCAGCACCAGCACAGAATTAAATCTCAAAAATAGTGCAGTTTTATTGGTGCAGCATCAGATTAGCAAAGATATGCCGATTGCCATTGTCACCAGTGATTTCCATACCATTCGTGCACAGGCGATTGCCAAAAAACAGAACTACAGTCATAGCATGATGCTGGCAGCAGAAACACCGTTAGAAACGCGTTATAACGCATGGCTAAGAGAATACTTTGCATTTATGAGTGGAAAAATTTTGCAGGAATATTAAGTCACGATAAATAAAAAGCCCGAGAAACTCGGGCTTTTGCGCTCACTCAACTCTCAACATCATCATATTTTATGAATGTTCAGGCAGTTGTTGCACATCTACTTCATTCAAAAGTTGTTGATTTTCCTCACTCAGTTCACGCTGTTTTTTGGTCGCCAAGAAATACACATAACCCACTATCAAAAACCCGACAAAAATCGCGCCAATTGTCCCGTTGTAGTAGAACATCGCTACAAAACACACCACTGCAATGACTAAAGCAATCCCTGGAATAATTGGATAACCGGGTGCCATAAATGAACGGTTCAAGTTCGGTTCAGAACGGCGAAGCTTGAACAAGCTGAGCATACTCATGATGTACATCAGCAATGCACCGAAACATGCCATAGTGACAATCGCAGCCGTTAAGCTCATGCCTTGAATATTGATGATGTTATCACTAAAGATTGCCGCGATTCCGACCACACCACCCGCAATAATCGCACGATGCGGTGTATTGAATCGAGAAAGTTTTGCCAAGCTTTTTGGTAAAAACCCTGCACGACCCAAGGCAAAGATTTGACGTGAATATCCTAAAATAATGCCGTGGAAACTTGCCACCAAACCAAACAGACCAATCCACACCAACATATGCATCCAAGATGAATTGTTGCCAACAACTGCTTTCATGGCTTGTGGTAATGGATCATTAATATTCGACAATTTGCTCCAGTCACCTACACCGCCTGCAAAAACCATCACCAAGAAAGCCAAAACCACCAGTGTCAAAATACCTGTGATATAGGCACGTGGAATGGTGCGTTTCGGATCTTTGGCTTCTTCGGCGGCCATCGCTGCGCCTTCAATTGCCAAGAAAAACCAGATCGCAAATGGAATGGCTGCAAAAATACCTGACATTGCAGTCCCGCTAAAATGATTTGAACCTGCCCAACCATTCAGCACAAAATTTGAAAAACTAAAGCCTGGTTGTACTACCCCAATAAACACCAGTAGCTCAATCACCGCTAAAATAGTCACGATGAGTTCAAAAGTTGCAGCGATCTGGACACCGACTATGTTAAGCCCCATAAAGACAACATAGGCACCAAGTGCAATCATTTTGGGATTAATATCTGGAAATTGCACATTGAGATAGGCCCCAATGGCCATCGCAATTGCTGGTGGTGCAAAGACAAATTCGATTAATGTGGCAATTCCTGCAAGGAATCCCCCTGTTTCGCCAAAGGCTTTGCGACTATAAGCAAAAGGCCCGCCTGCATGTGGAATCGCAGTGGTTAACTCAGTAAAACTAAAAATAAAACAGGTATACATGGTCGCAACGATGAGCGTTGTGACTAAAAAGCCCAGTGTACCCGCGACTCCCCAACCGTAACTCCAGCCGAAATACTCGCCTGAAATCACGAGTCCAACGGCAATCCCCCACAAATGAAAGGTTCCTAGTGTCGGTTTTAGCTGATGACTCATTGCAGCACTCCTCTCAACAGAAGAATAGAAATTGTTTGATGCAACACCCCTGTTGCACGTCCTTGTCTAGATAATGCGTCGAGCAACAATCAGAAAACTTGACTTTAAATGACGAGTTTTATCGGTTTATTGTCAAGTCGACAAAAATCAATCTCGCATACGCTGTATACAAATCATGGAAATCTTCCCATGCCCAAATCAACGCGACATGGTGAACAGACGAGGTCAGCACGGTATGAATCACGTAGAACAAAACGAATATTTAGATGCAAATACGCTCCTAACGCTTGCTGAACAAGCAATTTTGCAATATCCAAAAGCCTACCAAGGACAGGTCAAACTGCTTTGCCAATCTGAAAATGCGACTTTTTTAGTGCGTACTGATAAAGCCCGCTATGCTTTACGCATTCATCGCCCGAACTATCACAGCAAACAAGATATTGAGAGTGAGTTACACTGGCTTGATGCACTCACTGAAAGCGGAATTGCTGTACCTCAAGCCATTTTGAATGAGCAAGGCGAACGCGTGCTGACACTGGCGTTAAGCGATGGCACAACCCGTTATGCTGCCCTGTTTAACTGGGTTGAAGGCGACATGCCAACCACAGAAGTCGATCCGACTGCATTTCAGCAACTTGGACAAATCACGGCGAAACTGCACCGCCACAGCAAAACTTGGCAAATGCCTGACAGTTTTCAACGCATTATCTGGAATCACGACACCATGCTCGGTGCAGAAGGTCACTGGGGCGACTGGCGTAATGCACCGTATTTGAAAAAGTCCGATCATGAAATTATTGAAGAAGCGGTGGCGCGTATTGGCAGTGACTTGGCTACATTTGGGCAATCTGCCGATCGTTATGGTCTGATTCATGCCGACTTACGCCTGACCAATCTACTGCTACAAAATGACCGTATTGGCGTGATTGATTTTGATGACTGTGGCATGAGCTGGTTTATGCACGACTTGGCAGCGGCGATTAGTTTTAATGAACATCATGCTGCTGCACCAGAATGGGTAGATAACTGGATTGAAGGTTATGAGCGTGAAGCCCATATCAGCAATGAAGAATATGCACTGATTCCAACGTTTATTATGCAACGACGTATTCAAATGATGGCGTGGGTTGGCTCACATGCGCAAACCGAAATGGCGCTCAGTTTAGGCACTGATTGGGCAGATCACACGGTTCGCCTTTGCAAAAAATATATGAATCATCAACAACTGCCTGTTGGTGCTGCATAAATCTTGTTGAATGAAACTTCTACCATCAAGCCTTTATTTTTCCTTGTGGGAGAAATGTAAAGCAGGTGTCAACAAGGATGAAAGAAGTCTGTTATATTTTCATATTGAATATTTAATCACCACGGACAGGTGATTCCCCTTTTAAGCAAATGCATACCACTGCCATTTCAGGATTCCTCAGTTGGTATGCATTTTGCTTAATCTAATGAATATGTGATATATGGAGATTTCATATGATTCAGATGCGTCACATCGCCAGTTCTTCGCAACTTTTTCAGTCTAATATGGGTAATCAAGGCGTGTTGTCGGCTGCGGCATCAGGTCTGAGCGACTTTATTGTGCAAAAAGGTGCCGATGTCGACCGTGTCTTTGGTATCAGTGGAATCAATCCTGAGTTACTCTCAAGCCCGACATTAAGCTTGCAACTTCCTAATTATTGTAAAGTTTTAGAACAAGCCGCACACATCTCAGGCTGTGACAACTTTGGCTTGCACTATGGGCAACAGTTTCAACCCAAAGAACTGGGTTTAATTGGCTATATCGGTTTGTGCTCTGCCACCCTCGAAACTGCACTCCGCAATATGGTGAGCTATTTTCACCTGCATCAGAAAGATACCTTAACCCGCCTAGTCGAACAGCAAGATTGCTGGCGACTAGACTATCAAGTCCAACATGGTGCAATTTTAACGCGCCGCCAAGATGCTGAATTGACCATTGGCATGTTTATGAATGTGATTCGTGGTGTATTGGGTTCACATTATTCACCCCGTGAAATTCACTTTGAGCATACCCGCCCAGAATACTGGCAAGAACACAGCAAGTTGTTTAATTCAGCCGTGTATTTTGATCAGCCATTTAACTCGATTGTAATTCCCAAAAAAGATTTAATGCGCGATATGCCAAGTAGCGACCCACTGCTACTGACCATGATGCAAGATACCTTGCAACTCCTCAACCAGTCCAATACCACACAAGGTTTAAGCGATCAGGTTCGTTCACAGATTCAACTGGCACTGAGCGAAGGTGAACCCAATTTGGAACATATTGCGGATGATTTGGGGATGTCGAGTTGTTCCCTGACCCGCCGCTTGAAGTCCGAAGGCATGACCTTCACATCACTGGTCGATGGTGTACGCTGTGAGCTTGCTGAACATTATATGAAACAGAAAAATATCCCGATTTCTGAAATGGCATTTTTACTGGGTTATTCAGAAGTCAGTGCCTTTTCACGTGCCTTTAAACGCTGGTTTGGGATTAACCCAAGACAGTGGCGTAATTAATGTTAGACTTCAAAATACGATCTTAAAACCCTTGCATCTATGCAATTTTCTCTTGCCTATTTACAACCCATCGACATCTATCTGCACATTCCACTGCACGATTTCACAGCGTATGGTTCACTCAGCGATCTGGATATTTTCTGGGATGAATAGCTTGCTGAAGCGTTGAAAGCATCTTTACATCAGCAGAATTTTCAAATTTTGGCACAATCTGTCGATATTCAACCATCTCCTGAACGATTTATTGCCTATTTCAAAGTCGTGCACGCTCAACTTGAAGTCGACTTATCTGTGATCACAACGACTTTGCAGCAGCATGCACCTTTACTCCATTATCAAATGCACTACTGCTGCCCGACTTGATCGAAAGCTTAAAAGCCTTCTAAAACAATTTTGCCTTTTACAACACCTTGTTCAAGCAAGGCATGGACTTGTTTCAAATTTTTTGCATTAATCTTACCAAAGACTTCGGTCAATGTAGTACTGATTTTGCCTGCATCGACCAATGCCGCCACCTCATTCAGCAGTTCGGATTGCTTGCCAATATCAGCCGTTTGAAAAGTCGAACGGGTAAACATCGACTCCCAATGAATCGATACTGATTTGCGCTTAAATGGCATGATATTTAAATGTTCAGGGTCATCAATCAGACCAAAACGTCCTTGTGGCGCAATCAGTTCCGCAATTTGTGCCACATAATCATGGCTATGCTGAATCGAAAATACAAAACTAGGTGCTGCAAGCCCAAGTGCTTCAAACTGTGGCTGTAAGGGTTGATGATGATTCAGCACTGCATCTGCACCGAGCTGTTTGACCCATGCTTGAGTTTCAGGGCGAGAGGCTGTAGCAATAATTTGTAAATCAGTTTTGGCTTTCAGCAATTGCAAAGTGACTGAACCAACCCCACCCGCTGCCCCAATAATCAGAATACTCGGTGCAGCACCAGCTACAAGTTCTTGAACCCGTAAACGGTCAAACAGCATTTCCCATGCAGTAATCGCGGTGAGTGGTAAGGCAGCCGCTTCGACAAACGATAAAGATTGCGGTTTATGCCCGACAATTCGCTCATCGACCACATGGTATTCGGCATTGGTGCCTGCACGGGTAATATCACCTGCGTACCAAACTTCATCGCCCACCTTAAAATTACCCACTTTATCTCCAACAGCGACCACCGTACCTGTTGCATCCCAACCGAGTACTTTCCATTGCCCTGCTTCGGCAGACAGATTACGGCGCACTTTGGTATCGACAGGATTCACCGAAATTGCTGCAACTTTGACGAGCAGGTCATAGCCTTGAGCTTCAGGGATCGGAAGTTCAACATCGACCAAGGCATCGGCACGATCAATTGCCCCTTGTTGCTGATACGCGACTGCTTTCATTTTTTGATCTCCACTTGCGAAAGACTACAGCATACCCTAAGCTCAATTTTTGGTTATACAGACAAATTTCATACATAGTGTCAAAAAGGATACTGTCATGAGCAAGGTAAAACATTCTCGATTTAATTGTAGTCCAGGCTGTTCGGTAGAAGCGGCGATTGGGTTGTTAGATGGTAAATGGAAATGTATCGTGCTGTGGAATCTACTGATGCATGATGTTTTACGTTTTAATGAGTTAAAGAAACGCATTCCGAATGTCACCCAACGTATGCTGACCAATCAACTACGTGAACTTGAAGAAGATGGCTTAATTATTCGTACAGTTTATCCGCAAGTTCCACCCAAAGTGGAATATCAACTTTCGGAACTGGGCAAAAGCCTTGAACCGATTTTGATTGCGCTGAAACAGTGGGGCGACACCCATATCGGTTTATATGGTAAACCGCATCCGCAAGATATGATTGATGAAAATGTCGAACTAGAAACATCCTAAACTTCTCTCACCGAGCCTTTTATTTTTCTTGCACTGTACATCCTTCTCGCTTTGGGAGAAGGCTAGGATGAAGGAAACCGAATAAAAAAGCCCCATCTGCTGATCGGGCTTTTTTGCAATGAGATGCTTTAAAGTTTAGCCTTTGAGTTTGGTAATCGCTTGATCCAGCGCATTCACCAACCAGTCAATGTCATGTGCTTGGAATGCTAGTGGTGGGCGAAGTTTCAAGACATTGCCATAAGGGCCTGCCACTGAAGTCAATACACGATGCGTATTACGCAATTCTTCAATCAAATCGAGTGCTAACGCTTTATCAGGCGTTTTACTGTCACGGTCTTTGACCAATTCAAAACCGATAAACAGACCTGCACCGCGCACATCACCCACGCATTCGTGTTTATCCATCAGTTTTGCCAGTTCAGCCTGTAACAATGCACCGACTTTCTTACTATGCGCTTGCAATTCTTCTTCCTGAATCACTTTCAATACTGCTTGTGCCGCAGCCATCGACACAGGATTTCCCCCAAAGGTATTGAAATATGGAATCTGGTCGCTAAATGCAGCCAAAACATCACCTTTTGCCAATAAACCAGACACTGGAATACCATTGCCCATAGGTTTTCCTGTAGTAATTACATCAGGAACAATCCCGTGACGCGCAAAGCCCCAGAACGCATCGCCTGTACGGGCAAAGCCAGGTTGTACTTCATCGGCAATAAAAATCCCGCCATTGGCATGCACGACATCAACTGCTTTTTTCAAGAAACCGACTGGGTTTGGCATTACACCATCTGATGAGAAAATCGAATCTGCAAGGAAGCCCGCGAATTTAATGCCATGGGCTTTCATATCATCAATTTGTTGTTGGATTTGAGCAGCAAACCAGTCGCCTAAATCTTCAGTTTGAATACGGTAATAATCAGGTGCAGGCACTAAACGCGTGGTTGCATCCAAAGCTTGACCTGTACCTAGCGCAGGTGAACAGCCAGACGTTAAACTGCTGGTGCCGTGATAGGCTTCTTGCGACACAATAATCCCTGTACCACCGCTATATTCACGCGCAATACGAATCGCCAAGTCATTGGCTTCTGAACCTGTACACATATACATGGCACGATCGACTTCACTTGGCACTGTTTTGAGCAACTCTTCAGTGTAATCCAGAATATTTTCATGCAAATAACGAGTATGGGTATTGAGCATTTTCATTTGCGCATTGACTGCTTCGATCACCGCAGGGTGACAGTGCCCAATGCTCGCCACGTTGTTATACACATCCAGATACTGGTTGCCCGCAGCATCCCACAAATACTGCCCTTCACCTCGAACCAAATGCACAGGGTTACGGTAAAACAGCCGATATGAATCACCCAGAATCTTGCTGCGTTTATCCGTGAGTTTACGAGTTTCTGTATCGAGAGCATCCGCATGTTCAGCACGGAAGCTGTTGGTGTCCATAATGGTTGAGCGTGTATTCATGGGTATTCTCCTAAAACAAGCCTCATGCTGACCGAGGTTAATTTTTCTGCATGTTTTGATCATAATCGGCTTCTTTTAAAAATGCAATAAAATACACAAATACTTTTTTATACATATTTTCGACTCGATTTTCTCCTCAATACTCAGTAAGATGAGCACTAGAAAAACCATGATTGAGAATAGGCATGTTGCAGCAAGAACGCTTACACCGCATTCAGGCGCTACTGAAAAAAATACAACGCATCAGCACCGAACGTGTGATGCAAGAGCTGGATATTTCTCGGGAAACTGCACGGCGTGACATTATTGAACTGGAAGCGTTGGGCGTTGCCAAACGTGTACATGGCGGAATTGTGACAGTGGATAGTGTTGCCGTTGAAGCACCACTCAATGTGCGCCATACTCAAATGGCAAAAGAAAAACGCGCCATTGCTCGAGCTGCACTGCAACATTTACACACAGGGCAAACCATCTTTTTAGATGCAGGTAGCACCACTTCAATTTTGGCGGAAGAATTACGAACGCTGTCAGGACTGACCATCATCACCAACAGTCTACAAGCCGTTTTCAATCTCACCATTGGTTATGAACATGAAACGCCCCCCCATGAAATTATTTTACTGGGTGGACGGGTACAGCAGCGCCCACAAACCCAAGGCGATTTGGTGATTTCTGAGATTTATCGTTATCAAGCCGATGTGGCTTTACTCTCACCTGTTGGAATTGATCCGCAACACGGCGCAAGCAGTTTTTATAGTGAAGAAGCCAATATTGCTCAAGCCATGGTCAAGCAAGCGAAGCAAACCTTTATTTTGGCAGATCAGAGTAAACTCGGGATTGTCAGTCGTGTACGCTATGCACAAAGCCATGAGGTTTCGATGCTGATTAGCAATCAGGAAGCCAAATCAGAAATTGATCTTGCTATTTACCAACAACATTTTCAGCATGTGATTTTGGCTTAATGATTGGAAAACAAAACTTTTTTAGCATAAAAACGTTTCTTTTCCACATACATCTGATCATCAGCACGCTTAAGCACATCTTCAAGGCTTTCATACGGTTCACTGGTGGCTGTACCAATCGCGACACTGATCGGTAGACCCGCATGATATTGATTATCCAAATGAAAAAGTTCTTTTAGCGTAATAATCAGTTTTACAGTCGTGCTTTGATCAGCATGCGGTAAAAGTACAATAAACTCATCTCCACCAATGCGTGAACCTGAATATGGTGGGTTTACAACCTGCTTCACGATCTCACCTGTGCGACGTAAAACATCATCTCCAGCATCGTGCCCGAACTCATCATTAACACCTTTTAGTGCATTTAGATCGAGATAAATCATTGAAACAGGAAATATTTTTTGACGAGCAAGTCGCTTAAGTTCTTCATGAAAAAATGCTCGATTGTAAAGTTTAGTCAGCACATCATGTTTGCCCAAATACTCCAAATATGACTCGGCTTTTTTACGTGCGGTAATATCAGTCATCGCCAGTTGCACCATCGACCAGTCATGTTCATAACTTGGAAAAATCGAAAATTGCAGTAACACATGCCGCTCTGAACCATCGAGTGCGTAGTTCACCACTTCACGTTGATGGAACAGATTTCCTTCCCAAAGTTCCATCAGTTGCTCACGAAATGAATTGAGCATTTCTGGGCCACCTAACACTTTGTCGATATTTTCCAGTAAAGCATGGCGATTAGGCGCAAGAAATAAGTCCAATGTTTTCTGGTTAACGTCAAGCACCCGAATACTGGCAATACTGTCCCGAATAAATTCAGGATGTACATCTAAAAAGGTACGCAGGTCTTCAATACCTATCTTTCGTAAATGATCCAACTTATGTTTGATTTCACTGAAGTCCTCAACCCACAACGCTGCTGGTGAATAGATAAATCGCCCTTCTGCCAAAGCACGATTTTTAAATTCTTGCCGACGAGCATTTTGATAAGCAGTGATGTCTTCCGTCGTCACCAAAATACGGCTTAAATCATGCTCAGCATCAGGTAAAATTTGCCCACGGAGTTGAATATCAATCCGCTTTCCTGTAATGGAATAATTCACCTGTTCACTGGCAAATTGTAATTCCCCATTCCACACTGCAACCAGTCCATCAATTTGTAGGTTATACATTTCATCACGAAAGATATCGGGCAAATGTGCAATTAAATGTGCTAAATCTCGTGCCTCAAATAAAGTCAGCGTTGCCTGATTAACATCTAAAATTCGGATTTTTTCCACACATTGCCGTACATGCTGTAAATCTTCTGATAAGAATTCACGCAAATCGGTGATGCCTTGTGCTCGCCACTGTTCAAACAAATGCCCAATTTCGCTCCAGTCCTCAATCCACAACGCAATCGGAGCAAGCTGGAAGATATGAAATGAATGGGTGGCATCAAGTTGTGGCATGGTTTGTCCTTATTCTTATAAATGTGAAATGTGTAGGGTTATTCTTTGTAATATCATATTCACAAGGTCAAGAAAAATCAAAACTTAGGTTTAAATGTAAAAATTATTCAAAAAAAAATCACGCAGGAGCGTGATTTATAAAATGGTGGCTATGACGAGACTTGAACTTGTGACCCCCGCATTATGAGTGCGGTGCTCTAACCAACTGAGCTACATAGCCGAAAACTGTGCGCGCATTATCTTTACTTTTTGTAACAGCGTCAAGCTTTTTTTCAAAAAATTTGGAGAAGTGAGCCTGTAAGCCGGGTTCTGTCGAGGACGATCATTCCTCTAGGCGTACAATCACTCATACGCTCAAGCGACCTACCCGAATCCAGTACGGGCCGTACCTCAGGATTCCTATTTGGTCTTGCTTCTGGTGGGGTTTACCATGCCGTGAACTGTTACCAGACACGCGGTGCGCTCTTACCGCACCCTTTCACCCTTACCAAATCCTACAAAATGGAGGAATTGGCGGTCTACTCTCTGCTGCACTTTCCGTCGGCTCGCGCCGCCCAGGCGTTACCTGGCACCCTGCCCTTTGAAGCCCGGACTTTCCTCTCCTGCTTCAGTCACGAAGACCTCCACAGCAGCGACCGTCCAGCTCACTTCGGCGCGTATAGTAGCAAATCTTATTCAGAATTGCTTGCGTTTTTTTGAGCAGTTAGTCGTTCATACTTTTCCATGAGCTGTTCTTGCGTTTCTGCATGATTCGGATCGAGTGGAATACAGTCGACTGGGCAGAACAGCTGACACTGTGGCTTGTCATGATGTCCCACGCACTCAGTGCATAAATCGGGGTTGATCTCATAAATCAGCTCCCCAAAGTAAATTGCTTCATTGGGGCAGACTGGTTCACAAACATCACAGTTAATACATTCTTCGGTAATATATAAAGACACTTTACCAACCTTGCTGATGTTTACGCTGAAAGGCTTCAGCGACATGCTGAGGAACAAATTTTGAAACATCCCCTTTTAAGCGGGCTATTTCACGTACCATCGTCGATGAAATAAATGAATATTGCTCTGCTGGCGTCAAAAACACGGTTTCAAAACTTGCATCTAAGGTACGGTTCATATTGGCAAGCTGAAACTCATATTCAAAGTCTGAGACTGCACGTAAACCACGCAACACGGCTGTGGCTTTTTGCTCATTAAAAAAATTGACCAATAAGCCATCAAAGCCCATAAATTCAACGTTATCCAGATGACTCAATGACTGCTTCGCCAAATCAACACGTTCTTCAAGAGAGAAAACGGGGTTTTTGTGATGCCCGACAGCGATGGCAACCACCACCTCATCAAACATTTTGGCTGCACGCACAACCAAATCAATATGACCTTTGGTAATCGGATCGAACGTCCCTGGGTAAATGATGCGTGATTTCGACATCCTCATCTTCTCTAGTTTCCGCTTAGGTGTTGCTATTCTAGCAAAAAGTTGTTTTTTAGCGAAGGAATGCTTTGTTTTCTGTAGAAAAGCTTCACCTTGCGAAAACTTTACGGCACAATAGACGCAGTTTTGGAATGATTTAATTATGACGAAAGCAACTGTAGTCAAGAAAAATAATGGCGGAACCATTGCTCAAAATAAGCGTGCCCGCCATGATTATTTTATCGAAGAAAAATTTGAAGCAGGTATGTCCCTACAAGGTTGGGAAGTCAAATCTCTGCGCGCTGGACGGATGAGTCTGGTCGAAAGTTATATTATTTTTAAAAATGGCGAAGCGTTTTTATTTGGCGCACAAATTCAGCCATTACTCTCGGCTTCTACACATGTCGTACCTGAAGCGACTCGTACTCGCAAGCTGTTATTGTCACGCCGTGAACTAGAAAAGTTAACAGGTGCAGTCAACCAAAAAGGTTATTCTTGTGTCCCTTTAGCCTGTTACTGGAAAGGTCATTTAGCTAAACTGGAAATTGCACTGGTAAAAGGTAAACAACTTCATGACAAGCGTGCCAGTGAAAAAGATCGTGACTGGCAACGTGACAAGGCGCGTATTTTCCACCGCTAAATCACAACGAATGTTGATTAAAGCGAGATTTGATATCTCGCTTTTTTATGCTTGTTATTTAGATCCATCATCAAAACTTTAGCTCAATTTCTGGATTATTTAGCATTTTTCATGCAAACACGCGCTCAAATCCATAAAGAGATTTTTATATAAAAATATAAATATCAAATATTTAACAATTTAAATTCCATAAATTTAGTTTTTCCAGATTTTTATGCAGTTTTTCGCATAAGGTTTGCAAGAAGCCTTATTTCTCAAGCTGTTCTTTTCTGATTAGGGTGTGGCTATGTCATTGAGGGGCTTGCCATGTCTACGCTAAATCAGACCAATATTCATATTATTCAAAACGATCAAGAAGCGATTAATGCGGCTTATCAAGTCGCCGATTTCGCCTTAGAGCAAAGAGATCTTCGTGACCAACAACGAATTTTACCCACCGATGTGATTCAAAAACTCACCCAAAAAGGTTTAACAGGCATTCGGATTCCAAAACAGTATGGCGGTGCTTTTGTATCCAATAAAACACTGAGCCACGTGTTTCGAATTTTGGCAAAAGCCGATGCCAATGTGGGTCAGATTCCACAAAACCAGTTTGGTGTGCTGAATTTAATTGAACTCTTAGGCAGTGAACAGCAAAAAACTTGGGTGTATCAACAGATTTTAGCAGGTCGTTTTTTGGCGAATGCAGGCCCTGAGCGCCAAAGCAAAGACACCAAGACTTTGCATACCACGCTGAGTCTGATCAATGATCAATATTTTCTAACAGGCGAAAAATTCTATTCAACAGGCAGCAGTTTTGCAGACTTACTGGCAGTCAAAGCCTTACATCCTGAAGGTCATGTGGTGCTGGTCTTGGTCGAACGTGAGCAAGATGGTGTTGAGGTGATTGATGACTGGAACGGTTTTGGGCAACGAACTACATCGAGCGGCACGGTCAGACTGCATCAGGTACAGGTCAATCCTGAATTGATTTTTGATGAACGTAAACTCGGCGAAACAGCCAATTATCGTGGTGCGTATTCACAACTACTACAAGTGGCAATTGATGTCGGGATTGCCGAAGCCGCTTTGCAAGATACGCTCAGTTCAGTTCGTAAAGCCCGTCCGATTGTGGATGCTCAAGTGGAACGCGCCAATCAGGAATTATTTACCTTACAGGAAATTGGCAAACTGGACATTTTACTCAATGCCAGTGTGCTGTTGCTCAATGACGCAGCCGAATTTCTTGATGAACTCGATCAACTGCCGAGCATTACTGAAGCACAAGCAGCGCAAGCGTCTATTGCAGTTGCCGAAGCCAAAATTTATGCCCATCGTGCCGCGCTCACCATTTCAGAAAAACTGTTTGAACTCGGTGGTAGCCGTTCGTCTTTAAGCCAATTCAACCTCGACCAACACTGGCGCAATGCTCGGGTACACACCCTGCATGACCCTGTGCGCTGGAAATATCATGCCTTGGGCAATTATTACTTAAACGGCGTTTTCCCTGCACGCCACGCATGGATTTAAGGAGAACACCATGACCTCCTATCAAGATTTTTGGGCACAGCAGCCACAAGCACAGACCACAGCGCATATTATCCGTTCAGATGCTGAAGCACTGGCGATTGCACAACAGCTCAGTCAGGAGTTTAAGCAACTCGCCACTGAACGCGATCAACAACGCCGCTTACCTTTTGAAGAAATTCAAAAATTTAGTCAGTCTGGATTATGGGCAATTACCGTACCAAAACAATACGGTGGTGCAGAAGTTTCAAGCTGGACAGTGGCTCAAATTGTGGCGCTATTTAGTGGTGTCGATGGTTCAATTGGGCAAATTCCCCAAAACCATTTTTATGCCCTCGAAGTATTACGCAACACAGGAACCGAGCAGCAAAAACAGCAACTTTACCGCGAGGTGCTGCAAGGCGCTCGTTTTGGTAATGCACTCGCCGAGTTCAAAACCCGAAATGCCACACAGAAGCATAGTCAGATTCAAGCCATTGAAGGGGGTTATATCATTCAAGGTGAGAAGTTCTATTGCACAGGCAGTTTATTTGCGCATCGCATTCCGACCTTAGTTAAAGATGCACAAGAACGCGAATTTTTAGCCTTTGTGCCACGACACAGCGAAGGCTTGGAACTCATTGATAACTGGTCAGGTTTCGGACAGCGCACTACAGGCAGCGGCACTGTGAAATTTAACCAAGTGTTTGTGGCCGAAGAAGATGTGATTCCATTCGATCAAGCGTTTGCTCAACCCACTTTGGTTGGCCCGTTTGCCCAACTGATTCATGCCTCGATTGAAGTTGGGATTGCCCGTGCCGCCTTTGAAGAAACACTACAACGCGTTAAACAAGCCCGCCCGTGGATTGATGCAGAGATCGATCACGCCAGCCAAGACCCGCTGACTTTATATGAACTGGGTCAAGTCGCAGTCGATGTCAAAGCCAGTGAATTGTTACTCAAACAAGCTGCTCTTGCTGTCGATGCGGCAAAGCCAAAACCGACTGTTGACAACATTGCCCATGCCTCGATTCAGGTCGCGAAAGTGCGAGCGCATAGTACCGACATTGCGCTCCTTGCCTCATCTAAATTGATTGAACTGGCAGGAAGTCGTGGCAGTCAGCGTGAGGATGGCTTAGACCTGTATTGGCGCAATGCACGTGTGCATACCCTGCATGATACCGCTCGCTGGAAATATTATTTTATTGGCAATTATGTGCTGAACCACATTTTGCCACCGCGCCGAGGAACGCTGTAATGTCAAAGCAAATCTTGCTGAATGCCTTTGACATGAACAGTGTTGGGCATATCAATCACGGTTTATGGACGCATCCACGCGATCAGTCCTACCGTTTTGATGAACTGAACTATTGGACAGATTTAGCCAAAACTTTGGAAAAAGGTCTGTTTGATGGTCTGTTTATTGCCGACATTACAGGGGTTTATGATGTTTATCAGAACAACCTCGATGTGACCTTACGCGAGTCAGTACAACTACCAAGCAATGACCCTGCCACCCTGATTTCTGCAATGGCAAGTGTCACCGAGCATTTGGGTTTTGGCTTAACCGTCAATTTAAGTTATGAGCATCCCTATCAACTGGCACGGCGCTTTGCCAGTCTAGACCATCTGACGCGTGGACGAATTGGCTGGAATATTGTCACGGGTTATCTCGACAGTGCCGAACGCCTGATTGGTCAGTCAGGGCTGAAAGATCATGACTTACGTTATGAACAAGCCGAAGAATTTTTAGAGCTATCTTACAAGTTCTGGCAGGACTCTTGGGAAGATGATGCTGTACGTAAAGACAAGCAGCAACGCATCTTTACCGATCCAAGCAAGGTTCATCCGATTCAACATCACGGACATTTCTTCCAAAGTGAAGGCGTGTTTCAGGTTGCGCCATCTCCACAGCGCACACCTGTGTTGTTTCAGGCAGGTGCATCACCACGTGGTATGCAGTTTGCCACACGCCATGCCGAATGTGTGTTTATCGGTGGTGATCGTCCTGAGAAAATCCGTCAGCAAGTGCAACGCCTACGCCAACTGGCACAAGAACAAGGACGTGATCCTCATTCGATTAAAGTTTTTGTCGGTATTACTGTCGTGACTGCGGCAACATCTGCCGAAGCTCAGGAAAAATTTAGTGAATATCAACGCTACGCCAGCCCTGAAGCAGGCTTGGCACATTATTCCAGTTCAGTTGGCATCGACCTTGCCCAATTTGTCAATGATGAAGCCATTCCTTATCAACACACCAACAGCATTGCTTCGGTCAATCAGAAATTTAAAGAACAGCGCATTACCCCGCAGGATTTAAAACAACAGCATGTTTTGGGTGGGCGCTATCCGCTCTTTGTCGGCAGTGGCGCTGAAGTTGCCGAGCAACTGATTGAACTGCTCGATCAAACCGACATTGATGGCTTTAACCTGACCCGCACCATCACCCCCGAATCACATGAAGATTTTATTCAGTATGTGATTCCTGAATGGCAACAGCGTGGACGTTACAAAACCGCATATGCCGATGGCACGTTGCGCCACAAAATTTTTGCACAAGGCAATCAGTTGCCAACTCAACATCCTGCACGTCAGGGAAAAACCAAGAACACAACTTTTTCTAACGCTGTCGCATTTGACGGTTAAACACAATTTTTGAGATATTTTTCATGGGACAAACACAGACTTTATCAGGTAAAAAAATCGCCAGCATTGGCGTGGTGGTGATTGCCGTCATCGCAGGTTTATTTGCGTGGAATCAGCATCGTCAGGCACAAAACAAGGAACTGGTGATTGGGATTACCCCTGCGTTTTCCACCACCTTGCAAGTTGCAGCCAATGAAGCTAAAAAACAGGGCATCAATGTCAAACTGGTCGAATTTTCCGACTGGAACACACCGAACATTACCCTGAATCACGGCGATATTGATGCCAACTTTTTTCAGCATCAGCCTTTCTTAACCAATGCCATTAAAGAAGGTAAATACGACCTTAAACCGTTTGCGGCAGGTGCTGCATCTCGGGTTGGACTGTATTCGAAAAAATACAGCAGTTTGGATGCGCTGCCGAATAAAGCCCGCGTGGCTGTGCCGAATGACCCTGTTAATGAAGGCCGCGCGTTATTGTTATTACAACAAGCCAAACTGATCACACTCAAAGATCCGACCAATTATTTATCCAATTTAAATGACATTGTCAGCAATCCGAAGAACCTACAGTTTGTCGAAATGGAAGGGCCACAAACTGCCCGTGCCGTCGATGATGTCGATTTGGCATTTAGCTATCCACATTATCTTAACCTTGCCAAAACCATCGACCCGAAAAAAGCCTTGCTGCTCAACAGTCAAGAAGACAAACGCTATGCCATCTTGTTTGTAGTGCGTAAAGACTATAAAGACGAAGGCGGTCGCTTACAGAAATTTGTCGATATTTATCAACACTCACCACAAGTCAAAGCCTCGCTGAATGCAGAAATTGGCTCTGGACTGTGGTATGCAGGATGGTAGGAGTGATTTATGGTCAGCTTCGGAACAGCACTCGAATTTAGTACGCCGCATATCAAAATTCGCAACCTGAATAAATATTATGCAGGGCAAAGCCAGCAGGTGCATGCTTTAAAAGACATTCAACTGGATATTCCACAAGGACATATTTTTGGAATTATCGGCAAAAGCGGCGCGGGAAAATCATCCTTGATTCGTAGCCTGAATGGTTTAGAGCAGCCATCAAGTGGTCAAATCCTGATTCATCAACAGGATTTGACTCAGCTCAAACATGCCGAACTGATTCAACTGCGTCAGAAAATCGGCATGATTTTTCAGCATTTCAATTTAATGTCTGCCAAAACCGTTTGGGAAAATGTCGCCTTGCCGCTAAAAATTGCAGGCCTTGCCAAAGCCGAAATTGCTTCACGTGTCGATCACGTACTGACGTTGGTTGGACTCAGCGAAAAAACCGAGTACTACCCTGCCCAACTTTCGGGTGGACAAAAACAACGTGTTGGCATTGCCCGCGCTTTAGTGCATCAACCTGAAATTTTGCTCTGTGATGAAGCCACCTCGGCGCTCGATCCTGAAAGTACAGCCACCATTTTAGCATTACTGAAAAAAATCAATCAGGAACTGGGCATTACCATTGTATTGATTACCCATGAAATGCAGGTGATTCGCGACATTTGCGATGAAGTGGTGGTGATTGATCATGGTGAAATTGTCGAATCGGGGGCAGTCTGGTCAGTCTTTTCCAACCCTCAGCAGCAGATTACCCAAGAACTGCTTAATTTGGAACAACTGGATTTTGGCATTACCTTAAACCCAGAAGCCAATGCCGAATATACCCAGAAAGTGCTACAAATCGAATATGCTCACCGCATTGATCAGGCATTTGACTTTAACCAGTTACTACAGAAATTTCAGTCACCTGTGCAAGTTTTGCAAAGCCATATTGATCAGATTCAGGATTATATCGTGGCGCGTCTGGTGATTGCAGTGGCTTCAAACCGTCCAATGCCTGATGTGCAAGATGGATACAAAATTCAACACTTGCAACTGAAGGAGCTTGGTTATGCAAGATCAACTGTTTGACCTGCTTCTGACAGGCACACTGGATACCTTGGTGATGGTTGGGCTATCTGCACTGATTGCTTTACTGATCGGTTTACCGCTTGCGGTGATTCTAGTGAGTACGTCAGCGCAAGGCATTTTTCCTTCCGCTAAAATCAATCAACCGATTGGCTGGATCATCAACATTACCCGTTCTGTACCTTTTTTGATTTTAATGGTGGCACTGATTCCGATTACCCGCTGGATTATCGGGACAAGCTACGGGGTTTGGGCGGCAATTGTGCCTCTATCTTTGGCAGCCACACCGTTTTTTGCACGGATTGCTGAAGTCAGTTTAAGAGAAGTCGATCATGGTCTGATAGAAGCAGCACAAGCCATGGGCTGTAACCGCAAGCAGATCATTTGGCATGTGCTGTTGCCTGAGGCCTTACCTGGCATTGTCGCAGGGTTTACCGTGACGATTGTCACCATGATTAACTCATCAGCCATTGCAGGCGCGATTGGTGCGGGTGGTTTGGGCGATGTCGCCTACCGTTATGGTTATCAGCGTTTTGACTTGCAGATTATGTTTGCGGTGATTGTGGTCTTGGTCATTTTAGTGATGTTGATACAAGCCACAGGTGATCAACTGGCACGACAACTGGATAAACGAAAACTGTGATTGGCAATTGAATTGATTTTTTCGACATGCGCTGACTAGATTCTTTCTCAAGTCAGCGTTGTTGAATGATTATTTTTGCGATGATTTTTAACTTTGAAATGCGACAATTTAGGCAGAATGATTGAGCCGATTTAACATCAGCGCGATATATTCACCAAACCACATTGCAGTATCTAAATCACCTTGTGGTGGGGTAATTTCTACAGGTGCATTGTTGGATTGGGTCATGAGTCCCAAATGGCTGGCTAAACGGTTCAAATCGGTATCTTTTTGCCCTGTCGACAACAGCGGCAAACCTGTCCAAAGCATGCCATGCTGCATGGCAAACAAGTTAATTTGCTGCAACACAGAGAGCTTATCACCACTTAAGCCACCCGAATTGGTAAAGCCTGCGGCAAGCTTGCCCTGCCATAAGCGGTTAATCCAGCGCTTGGAAGTCGAGTCCATAAACATTTTAAATGGGCCTGTGACACTTCCCATATAAGTTGGACATCCTAAAATAATGCCATGTGCCTGATCCAGCTTGTCCCAGTCAATATGTTCAATCGACATGACATGCACAGTCACACCAATCTGCATTGCACCTTTAGCAATATATTGCGCAACTTTTGCGGTATGCCCATACGGGCTGTGGTAAACAATCGCAAGGGATTTCGGCAGTGTTGTCATGATTGAGAATCAATAGCAAAAAATCCCGAGCAGTTTAGCATGAATTAATCTTGCATAAACACGAATGTCGCCATGCGCCCTGTTTTTGCATTACGGCGATAAGAAAAATAATCTTCAGTTTGAGTATAAGTACACTGATCACCGCCTGACACCAAAGTCACGCCATGCTGCTCTAAGATATAACGCGCAATCGCATACAGATCAGCATAGTATTTCCCTGCGTGCTCGCCTGCTTTAAAAGCGAACTCCAACGGATATTTTTCACAAAATGCCTGTTTAACTTCTGCACCAATCTCAAAGCAAGGCTGGCTAATACATGCACCGAGCCAAGCCCATGTCGGTTGGGTTTGCATAGTGGCAATGGTATTTTCAATGATGCCACCCGCCAGACCACGCCAACCCGCATGCAGATTTGCGACTTCAGTGCCATCGGCATTGCCTAAAACCACAGGCAAACAGTCTGCGGTCATCATCAAGATCGCATGACCTTTTTGCTGTGTGACCAAACCATCACCCACCAAAGGTTCAAAGTAGACTTGCGCATTCACCGTATGGCAAATCGTGCTATGGGTTTGAGTCATCCACGTCAGTTTATTCACCCCGTGTTGTGAAAACTCATTCAGCAACGCCATGCGATGTTGCTGAACGCGCACTGGATCATCCTGCACATGCAATGCCAAATTAAACCCTGACAGTTCAGCTCGTTCACTCAACCGACTTTCAGGATGTTGCACATGGGTTTGCCCCACATAAACGCCTTGGGGTAAACCTTGAACAAATTGCATGCTTAAATTCTCCAGTTACGAGGTCAATGATACAGCTTATTAATAAGCTGCATTTTCTTCACGAAGGACTTGGACTAAATGTTTGAAGTCTTCTGGCCACGGTGCTTCAAACAACATTTCTTCTTGAGTACGTGGATGCACCAGACCCAGCTTGGCTGCATGTAAGGCTTGACGGCGGAAAGCGCGCAAGGTGCTCGCGAGAAGTTCAGATGCTCCCGCTGGCACACGCACACGATTGACATAGACGGTATCGCCCACTAAACCATGTCCAATATAAGTAAAATGCACACGAATCTGATGGGTACGACCTGTTTCAAGTTGGGCTTGTACACGGGTAAAGTGCTGGAAACGCTCTTTCACATTGTAATGCGTTACTGCATCACGACCACCAGGAAGTACCGTCATTTTTACGCGATCAACTGGATGACGTTTAATCGGCTCATCAATCGTGCCGCCTGCAATAATATTGCCATACACCACAAGATCATAAACGCGGTAAACCGATTTATCACCCAGCTGTTTGGTTAATGAAAATTGTGCTTCTAGATTCTTAGCAACAACCAACAAACCACTGGTGTCTTTATCGATACGATGCACCAGTCCCGCACGCGACAATTCTGCCGATTTCGGATAATGGTAAAGCAAGGCATTCACCAGTGTTCCAGAACCATTACCCGCACCAGGATGTACAACCATACCCACAGGTTTATTAATGACTAAAATATCATCATCTTCATAGACAATATCGAGTGGAATATTTTCAGGTTGATTATGGGTTTGTGGTTCAAGCTCAACATCTAAAGTTAATAACTCGTTCCCTTCACAGCGATATTTCGGTTTAATTTTGTTACCGTCGACAAGCAGATGCCCATCTTTCATCCATTGTTTAAGTTTTTCTCGTGAAAAATCAGACCAAACGGTGGCTGCAACTTGGTCAATTCGTAGCCCAAGATATTGTTCATCCAACTGAAATTGCAACGATAAATGTGTTGAAGTTACGCTCGAAGTATGATTATCTGCATCGTCAGCATCTTCAAGTAAATTGAAATCTGTTTCAGTGAAATTAGAATGAGAAGATTGTGTTGAAGTCATTTGGCTCATTAAGACAATAATGGTTTAATAATGCCATTGTAGCTCATTGCCCGTATTAACTGAGGAATTTTTATGTCGCTACCACGTTATAAAGTTACTATGCTTGTGCTTTGTTTAGGCATTGCAGGTACATTTGTGGGCTGTAGCAGCAATCCATCAAAAAAAGAAGTAGCCGATCTTGGACCACAAAGCAGCGAACAAGCCTATTTTGATTCAGCTGAAAAAGCGCTGAATAAAGGCCAATATAATGAAGCGGCAAAAAACCTCCAAGCGATTGACACTTACTTCCCAACTGGGACACATGCTCAAAAAGCGCAGTTGGATTTAATTTATGTGAAGTTCCAACAAAAAGATTATCCAGGTGTTGTCACTGCTGCTGATCGCTTTATTCGTTTGAATCCAGACCATCCAAATGTTGCTTACGCTTACTATGCACGTGGCGTTGCTAACATGGAACAAAACTACGATGGAATCGTGCGTTATACATCGCTCAAACAGTCTCATCGCGATGTGAACTATTTAAAACTGGCTTATCAAAACTTTGTTGATCTGATTCGTCGTTTCCCATCAAGTCAGTATTCTGTCGATGCGGCACAGCGCATGAAATACATCGGTCAAGAACTCGCAGAACACGAAATGACGGCTGCACGTTTTAATATTGAACGTCAAGCGTGGGTTGCCGCAATTGAACGTGGTCAGTGGGTTGTCGAACATTATCCTGACACACCACAGATTCCTGAAGCATTGGCAACTGTTGCTTATGGTTATACCCAATTGGGCAACCAACAAAGCGCACAGCAATATATCAACATTCTTAAGCTAAACTATCCAAATCTAGTGAAAGCCAATGGTACAGTTGACCTTGCTGCCGCTCGTAAACAAGGTAGCTGGTGGAACAAAGCGACTTTAGGTATTTTTGGTCGTAGCTCTGAAAGCAATGTTAATCATGCTCAACAGGCATCTGACGAGCATAGCGAGAAACGTAGCTGGACTAACCGTTTAAGCTTCGGCATGCTCGACAAACCTGAGCAGGAACAAACTGCCGCACCTGCTGCTGTTGCATCTGAGCCAGTCGTCGCTACGCCTGCACCAACATCAGAAGAAAAACCAAAACGCAGTTGGACAAATCGTTTAAGCTTCGGTTTACTCGACAAACCTGAAAGCAACTAATTTCAAGCTGTTGTTTGATAAAAGGCGGGCTATGTGCTCGCCTTTTATATGTTGTGTAACTTGAAAATTTGCTACACTGATCAACCCGTATGATTTTCTATCTCCCCGATTATGGCGATTCCACAGCAAACAATTGACCAAATTCTTGACCGTACAGATCTGGTTGATCTGATCGGGCAACGTGTCAAACTAAAAAAAACTGGACGTACATACTCAGGTTGCTGCCCATTTCATCAGGAAAAAAGCCCATCTTTTCACGTCTATCGTGACAAGCAGTACTATCACTGCTTTGGTTGTCAAGCCAATGGCAATGCCATTAAATTTCTAATGGACATCGACAATCGTAGTTTTATCGAGGTGATGAAAGACCTCGCTAGCCAAACTGGCATAGAACTTCCCAAAGACAATCAGGACAGTAAAAAACTCACCTATAAAAAAACAACAACTCCAACACCTCAAATTAGTCCTGCACCAAGTCTGCCTGTATCTCCCCCAGATGTCATGCAGGAGTTTGAGCCGTATCCATTTCCACAGGATGATCCTTTTTTCTTTGCTGACCAGCAGTTTTCTGAAATTACCCAAGAAGGTAACCTGTATGACTTACTGGAAAATATTGCCCAGTTTTATCAGCAACAGTTACCCAAAAGTGCTTCTGCACAGCGTTATTTCAAACAGCGTGGTTTAAGTCCTACAACCCTCCAAGATTGGCGTTTAGGTTATGCGCCTGAAGACTGGCAGCATTTAGAACACGCTTTCCCTCAAGATATTGATGGTTTAAAACAACTCGGTCTAATTCGTACCAGTGACAGCGGACGTGATTTTGACCTGTTACGTGATCGGGTCATTTTCCCGATTCGTGACTCGAAAGGTCGTGTTGTCGGTTTTGGTGGTCGTGCGCTGAATGATGAAATCAAACCCAAATACATTAACTCGCCTGACTCGGAAGTCTTTCATAAAAACCAGTTGCTCTATGGATTATATGAAGGCACGAAATTTAAAGCCCAAGATTGGCTTTTGGTCGAAGGTTACATGGATGTGATTGCATTGCATCAGGCAGGCATTCATGGTGGTGTTGCAACACTTGGAACTGCCAGTAATACTGAACACTTAAACATTTTATTTAAACGTAATCATCGAATTACCATCGCTTTTGATGGAGATAGCGCGGGTCAAAAAGCAGCTCGCCGCACCCTAGAAATTGCACTACCTTTACTCAATGATGGTCGTGAGCTGAAATTTTTTATTTTGCCGAATGACCATGACCCTGACTCATTAATCCGTCAGGAAGGCGTGGAAAGATTCCAGCAACTTTGGCAACAAGCCCCTCTGCTGTCTGACTTTTTATTCGCTTTACTGACACAGCAACACGATGTCAGCACCCCTGAAGGTAAAAGTCAGGTGATGGGTGAGCTCAAAAATCTGACTCAACTGCTGCCACCACAAGGCTCTTATCGTTATTTGCTCAGTCAGGCATTTCGAGAAAAATTAGGACTCGGCAAACGCTTTACACCTAAAATCAGTCATGATGCATCGTTATCATTTAACATCCGTACTCGAGATGAAGACTTTGCGGTTGCCCTACTCATGAGCAATCCATTTCTCTATACGCATTTTGAACAACTGCGCGCGTATATTCAGCAAGATGATTTATTGGCCGAGATTTTAGCCGTACTAGATCAGGTCTTCGACAAACTGCCTGATGATCAGGAACGTGCAATTTATTATGTGCTTGGTGCTTGTTATGCCTATCGTGGAGAGATTGCCGAATTACTGCAACGCACCAATGTACTTGAGATTTTGAATTCGCCAGAACGAACATTTAATTTTGCTAAAGAAAATGCTTTAGCCTTACAAGAAAAGTTACTCAAACAACGAATGAAGCGTCCTGCTTCTTTACAGGAATCACAAAATTTACGTATGCAGCTCAATGAGTTGACCAAACAGATTAGTCTCAAACTTTTACATTAAGCAGACACATGAGGTATCTGCTTGATTCACAAACACGACTTAATGAAAAAATAAACGCTGATACGTAGATTGAAAGCATTTGTGTACGCCGAGTTGCTGCACTTGCTGCTGACGAGTTTGAGTATCCTCAAATTCACCATCAAAAATGCCAATCGAAACACTTCGTAAATCAGGTAAATACTGTGCCATTTGCATTTTGCTAAAGTGTAAGGGATGCAAACAAGCCTGTTGAAATCGTGTATATGAGGATGCAGAACTGGTGCGATATTTCATGTCAATCTCCTACCGCTAAGAATCGGATGCGAGCAGTGAAAATCAACCAATATCCCTTTCGGAGATTTTACAGCGGACATAGTATAAAACCGAAATTCAGGCAGATAAAAATCTCAAATGACTGTAAAAGCTGATGAAACAATGCTGACTTGACAAGATTTTTCGACTTATTTTATTGAATTATAAATCTTATTTTTTTATCAATTTGATCCATTATGAGAAATGACTAAGCCGTCATCTCTCACAATAGCAACTTTAGCTTTTAGGTTTACGACGATGTTCTAGAACTCGTTGCAAGTGATCCTGAATCCATTCCAAATATTCAGGGTCTTCCGTTTGTGCAGCTTCACGTAGCAACATTGATGTCGGATGTAATAACTTATGTGTGAGACGATGCGCAAGTTCCTGAATCACTTTTTCTGGTGACTCACCTTCATGCAGACATTGTAAAGCATGATCCACTTCTTCTTGTTGCATTTGCTGCCCAGCTTCGCGGTAGGCGCAAATTGAGTGTCCTGCTTCTTTGACCTTTTCTTGAGTTAAAAGCTGCGTTGCCAGTTGATTAACCATCACTTCAGCTTCAACTGCCGCTTGACGACGCTGCGCTAGGTTTTCATCAATCACGCTTTGCAGATCATCAACACCATATAAGTAAACCCCATCAAGGTCTTCAACTTTCGGGTCAATATCACGTGGAACTGCTAAATCGACCATCAGCATTTGCTGATAGCGGCGCTTCTTTAAAGCTGTTTTTACATCTCGGTAAGCAATCACCTGATGCAAGCTGCCTGTACAACTTGAAATGACATCAGCACGATACAAATGCTCTGACAGCTCATTAAATGGAATAATTTCAACATCCACAAATGCGGTAATTTCACTAGCAAGTTTTTCAGCACGTTCACGACCACGGTTACAAATCAGGATTTTTGCAACGCCCAAATCTGCCATGTGCTTTGCGACAAGACTGTTCATTTCACCTGCGGCAACCATGAGCACCACCAGTTTTTCAGGGTGGCTAAAGACTTGTTGAGCAAGCTGAGCAACTGCATAACCCATTGAAACTGCATGACTGCCTACAGCCGTTTCAGAACGAACTCGCTTTGCTGCATAAAACGCATATTCAAAAACACGATTTAAGTGACCTGAAACCGTACCAGACTCTTTTGCCAGAGCCAAAGCCGATTTCACTTGCCCTAAAATTTGTGGTTCGCCAAGCATCAGTGAATCTAGGCCACTGGCGACGCGCATAAGATGGGAAACCGCCTGAATATCTTCATAGCGATATACATGATTAAACAATTGGTTAACATCAATGCCATTGGATTGAGCCAACCAATTTAATAGCATGTCTGCTTCGTCGGTGATGGCATAGACTTCGGTACGGTTACAAGTCGATACCACCACTAAATCATTAAATTGATTTTGATGGCTTTGTTCAGCCAATAATGTACGTAGGCGCTCTGCATTAAATGCAACGCGCTCACGTAAGTCAACTGAAGCGGTTTGATGGTTGACACCTAAAGCAAAGAACGTCATGTCAGATCATCATTTCACTAAAATTATGCATGTGTTATTGTGCATCATCGGTGTCATAATAAGCATAAATATTTGGATAAAGAAATTTTGCAGCAAACAATTCGCCAACAATCATGTCTGTTGATACGACGATATTCTAGCACAATCTTATTGCTAGGTAGCATTACCTTGTGCACCTATAGTTACACTTATGCTCAAAATACAGTGACACACTATAACCCTCTTCCGTTACAACAAACCATGGTTGCCGAATTTGCATTGCAATATCAACAAAATGCAACTGCTCTGCATAATTATACCGTTTTAGCGATTCACAGCGATTCAACCGCCATAAAGCAACGCGCACTCGATATAGCTTTAGACAACAATGATCTGTTGTCTGCTCTCGATATTGCCACACATTGGGTCAATCAAGACCCGAGTGATGTACCTGCATTATTCTATTTAGCACATATTGCATTAAAAACACATAAGTATGAGTTAACGGCTTCAACACTTGATAAAATTTTAAACATTGACCCCGATTCTGATCTTGCAGAAATTGTTGCAGGGATTGCACCTGACTCTGCTGAAGATCGTATGGCATTACTCAAAACATTACGCAGCAGTCGTGCCAATGGTAATCCATCTATTTTAGTGATGATTGCCAGTCTTGAAGCCCAAGATAATCAAATGCAACAAGCACTTAAAGATATTCAACGTGCATTGCGTAAACGTCCAAATGTCACCAGTTTTATTTTATTAAAAGCCAATATTTTAGAAGCATCAGGTGACCAAGAAGCTACGGTGAAATGGTATGCAAAATCCAGTCGTCA
Source organism: Acinetobacter sp. ME22 (assembly GCF_022012315.1). NCBI lineage: Bacteria > Pseudomonadati > Pseudomonadota > Gammaproteobacteria > Moraxellales > Moraxellaceae > Acinetobacter > Acinetobacter sp. ME22. The sequence goes on along the minus strand of NZ_JAKLTL010000009.1, from coordinate 38,257 downwards.
GCATCGCTATAACCTTGAAGTTCGCCTTGCTGAAGCTAAGTACCTAATCAAAATTGGACAGTCGGAACTCGGTCTGAAGAAACTTGAAAGTATTATTCGGAGCTGGCCTTCAGCAGATGAGCCTATTTTTATTGCTGGCTTAACCAGTATCGACTTAAAACGCTATGATCAAGCGGAAGGTTTTTTATTACAGCTCAAAGATTCTTCACAATATCAAAATGATGCTTATTACTATTTGGCAATTAATGCCGAACGTAAACAGCACTATGAAACTGCAAAAGCTTACTATCGCCTAGTCGATGGCAGCCTGTATACAGTGTCGCGTCGTAGCCTTGTGACGATCTATGACAAAGAAGGCAAACTCAGTGATGCACTACGTTTTCTGACACAAGAACGTGTCAACTATCCACAACATGCCAGTTTTTTATATCAATTACAGGCAGAGATTCTTAAAAAAATTAACCACAAACCTGCTGCAATCGAATTGCTTGATGAGGCAATTCATAACTTACCTGATGACCCTGATCTCATTTATGCACAAGTTCTATTGCTCGATCCCTATCAAGATCGAGATCGTTTGGAACAAGACTTAAATAAATTACTCAATATTGAACCGAATAGTCCAACTTATCTCAATGCTTATGCCTATACTTTGGCATTACAAAATCGTCGTTTAGAAGATGCACGAAAATATGTCGAGCATGCGCTTGAATATGCACCAGACCAAGCTTCAATTTTAGACACTTATGGTCTAATTACATTTTTACAAAATGACTTTACAACAGCCATTCCTGTGTTACAAAAAGCCTATCTGCTCAACAACAATCTAGCAACAGGCATTCGCCTTGCCAAGGCATTGTATTTACAAGGAAATAGCCAACAATTTACATCCCTTTTACAACAACTCAAACAAAAATACCCAAACGATCCACAAGTAATTCAATTAAATTCTTTGTTATTACCGCAACAGCAAAAAATGAGTTTTGTTCATCATGCATCCGTTCACTAAAATTGTTTTAGGTGTATTCACCAGTAGTAGCCTGCTTCTCACAGGCTGTCAGCAATACCATAAACCCCAGCAAATCATCACAACTGTTCCAGAGCAATCGGCAGCCCAACCCGTCCAAGAAACTAATTTTGCCCTGCAAGGTAAAATTGGCGTTCGCACTCCGAAACAATCTGGGAGCGCTTTCTTCACTTGGCAACAACAGCAAGATAATTTTGATATCGAACTGAGCGGCGCATTAGGAATCGGTAAAACTCATATTGAAGGAACTCAAGGGCAAGTTACCCTCAACAGTGCCAAAACAGGTCTGATTCATGCCACAACACCCGAAGAATTGCTTGAGAAAGCGACTGGATGGCAAGCACCAATCACGCATTTAGTCCATTGGGTGTTGGCTCAACCTGCAACACCCCATGCCCAAATCGAAAAAGATGCGCAACAACGCCCAACCCAATTTATTGAAGATGGCTGGACTGTTCATTTGAATTATAACAATGACGCATCTCTCCCTAATAAACTGATCCTGCAACAACAGCTTGCTGACGGTCAGGAAAATCGTATTACAATGGTCATTCAAAATCGCTAATTTAGTATTAAACCTTATGATTCGCGTTCCTTGCCCTGCAAAACTAAACCTCTTCCTGCATATCACAGGTCAGCGTACAAATGGCTATCATGAGTTGCAAACTATTTTTCAACTCATTGATTTATATGACTGGCTAGAGTTTGAGCCAAATGAAACCAATGAGATTATTCTTAATGGTTTATCGGACGTTGAACAAAAAGACAATCTGATTTACAAGGCTGCGGAAAAATTAAAGCCTTATGCTCAAAAGTTTTGTGGCTTAAATATCCGTATCGAAAAAAATATTCCAATGGGTGCTGGTTTAGGCGGTGGTTCATCCAATGCAGCAAGCACCTTAATCGTCCTTAATCAAATTTGGCAATGTAGCTTAAATATTCAGCAACTTGCCGATATTGGGCAAAGCCTAGGAGCAGATGTTCCTGTGTTTGTTCATGGACGTAATGCATGGGCTGAGGGCATTGGCGAACACTTAACATTCATAGACTTAGATCAAAAACAATACATTGTGCTTAAACCTGATTGTTTTATCAGCACTCAACTACTTTTTTCACAAAAAACATTGACAAGAAACTCGAAGCCATCTAAATTCTGCGCCTATCAGATAAAGCCATCTGACTTTGGAAATAACTTTGAGCCTTTGGCAAGAAACTTATATCCTGAAGTCGATGAAGCAATGCAATATTTAGATCAGTTCGGTATTGCAAAACTTACAGGTACAGGTGCTTGTGTTTTTACTGAAGTAACTACTGAAATGCACGTTAATGAAATTCTTAAACATGCACCATGTAAAGCTTACTTGGTCAACAGTTTAAATGAATCTCCATTACATCATTTTAAAGTTCGATAGGGGCGTCGCCAAGTGGTAAGGCAGCGGGTTTTGATCTCGCCATCCGTTGGTTCGAATCCAGCCGCCCCTGCCAATTTCACCTGTAGATGTATGTATTAGGGGCGTCGCCAAGTGGTAAGGCAGCGGGTTTTGATCTCGCCATCCGTTGGTTCGAATCCAGCCGCCCCTGCCATATACACACATCGAATTTAGGGGCGTCGCCAAGTGGTAAGGCAGCGGGTTTTGATCTCGCCATCCGTTGGTTCGAATCCAGCCGCCCCTGCCATTACTCAAAAGACAGAACATAAAGAAAGTAACTTGTCATTTTTTCTTGACAAATCTGCTTAAAAACTTTAAAGTTCTGCCACATATTAGGGGCGTCGCCAAGTGGTAAGGCAGCGGGTTTTGATCTCGCCATCCGTTGGTTCGAATCCAGCCGCCCCTGCCATATTCTTCCAAACACCATACCAACCGCCAAGGGTGCTTCATGCCCAATCTTGTCGTTTTTAGTGGAACTGCTCATCCACAATTCGCTCAAAAAGTCGTAAGCCATTTGCACATTCCTTTAGGTGCAGCATCAGTTTCTACCTTCTCTGATGGTGAAATTGCTGTTGAAATCACTGAAAATGTTCGTGGTAAAGACGTATTTATCGTACAACCTACTTGTGCCCCAACCAATGATAACCTGATGGAAATCTTGGTGATGGCTGACGCATTACGTCGCGCAAGTGCTGGTCGTATTACTGCTGTCATTCCTTACTTCGGTTATGCACGTCAAGACCGTCGTCCACGTTCATCTCGTGTTCCAATCACTGCAAAAGTTGTCGCAGATATGCTGACGACTGTAGGGATTGACCGTGTTGTGATGATCGACCTACATGCAGACCAAATCCAAGGTTTCTTCGATATCCCTGTAGACAACATCTACGGTACGCCAGCATTACTTGCTGACTTACGTCAACAGTCTCATGACAACCTGATGGTTGTTTCTCCAGACGTTGGTGGTGTAGTTCGTGCTCGTGCTGTTGCAAAACAAATGGGTGATATTGATCTTGCGATCATCGATAAACGTCGTCAAAAAGCGAATGAATCACAAGTGATGCATTTGATTGGTGATGTAAAAGGTCGTGACTGTGTGATTGTTGACGATATGGTCGATACAGCAGGTACTTTATGTAAAGCTGCTGATGCACTGAAAACTTTTGGTGCGCGCCGTGTTGTTGCCTATGCAACTCACCCAGTACTTTCAGGCAAAGCCATCGAGAATTTGAAAAACTCTGTGATCGACGAACTCGTGGTAACAGATACAATTCCGCTTTCTGAAGAAGCACAACAGCTTGGTAAAATTCGTCAAGTTTCTGTTGCAAGCATGGTTGCTGAAACTATTCGTCGTATTAACAACGAAGAATCAATCAGCGCAATGTTTGACAGCTATTTATAATAAATAGCCGCGCAATTTTCTAAAAGCCCTGCTATAATGCGGGGCTTTCTATTGGTCAGATTGGTCGTAAATCTGGCTATTTCGTAACTTAATGAGGATATCTCATGGCTAATTTCGTATTAAATGCTCAAGCACGTGCTGAAGAGAAACAAGGGAAAGGTTCGAGCCGCCGCCTTCGTCGTGAAGCACTAGTTCCTGCAATCATCTACGGTGGTGAAGCAGAACCTGTAGCTGTAACTTTAGAACTTCGTGAACTTGTTAAAGCTTTAGAAAACAATGCTTTCTTTGCTGAAGTTGTTGAAATCAAAGTTGGCGACAAAACTGAAAGCGTTAAAATCCAAGCGCTTCAACGCCACCCTGCTAAAAACACTCCAATGCACGCTGACTTCAAACGCGCGTAATGGTGAGTGAGAGCGTAGTTTCGTGACTAAAATTTCGCTCATTGTCGGTTTGGGCAATCCGGGTAAGGAATATGCCCAAACCCGACATAATGCTGGTTTCTGGTTTGTTGAGCAACTCGCAGACCGTTACGGAATCAGTTTAAAAGCAGACCCTAAATTCCATGGAATCAGTGGTCGTGGCAACATCGAAGGTCATGATGTTCGCCTGTTACTTCCTAGCACATTTATGAACCGTTCTGGGCAAAGTGTTGTGCCTTTTGCCAAATTCTATCAAATTCAACCTGAAGCAATTTTAATTGCGCATGATGAACTCGATATGAATCCTGGTGTGATTCGCCTCAAAACTGGAGGTGGTCATGGTGGTCACAATGGTCTACGTGACATTGTTCCACATATTGGCTCAAACTTTCATCGCCTACGTATTGGAATCGGTCATCCTGGTTCTAAAGAGCGTGTTTCAGGTCATGTTTTAGGTAAAGCACCTAAAAGTGAACAAGACCTCATGGATGCTGCGATTCATCATGCGCTATCAAAAACAGCTCTTCTTGTTGAAGGTCAAGTTTCTCAAGCGATGAATCAAATCAACGCCTACAAACCTTAAAGTAAGTAAATTCAATCTCTGATGGCATCTTTGTGTACATCTCTTAAGTCTTTGAATGCCTTTTTTCTAGCAAACTGAGCAAGTTAAGGAGATATTTGCATGTTATCGCGTTTATTAAAATGCAAAATACATCGTGCAATTGTGACCCATGCAGAACTGCATTATGAAGGCTCATGTGCGATTGATGGCGTTTTAATGGATTTGGCAGGTATTCGCGAATATGAAGAAATTCATGTTTGGAATGTCACCAATGGCAAACGTTTTACAACCTATGCCATTCGTGGTGAAGATCACTCGGGTATTATCTCGGTCAATGGTGGCGCAGCACATCAGGCTGACGTCGGTGATATTGTTATTATTGCCACATTTGCTGACTTTAATGAACAAGAAGCCAATGCTCATCAGCCTCGTCTTGTCTATGCTAACCCAGACAATACGATCAACCACACCTCTAACTGCATTCCAGTCCAAGTTGCTTAAATTTCTCAATCATGAGCATATTTCGATATGCTCAGATTATCTCTGCTATAGCAAATAAACTGCTATTTATAGTACGAATCATTCTATAGAAAGGATGATTTTTCACAAAAAATGACGCTATAATTTTGGTACATCGCTTCAGGGCGGGGCGCAATTCCCCACCGGCGGTAAGCTCAACTCTTTGAGTAAGCCCGCGAGCCAATGACCTGTGTCATTTGCAGATTTGGTGCAAATCCAAAGCCGACGGTATAGTCCGGATGAAAGAAGTCGACGTTTCAGAAGATCCATTTTTCAAACTTTTGTCACGACCCCATTTTTTCGATCAGTCCTGAAATGTTCCTGTATCTAAATTACGTGAGCGTTTCATTATGTCTATTTTAATTCAACCCGAATTATTCTTTTCTAGCCTATCCCCTGCTGAACAACGCATTCAACAAGCCTTAGAAGATATCCGCCAAGGCAAACCTGTTTTGGTAATGGATGATTTTGACCGTGAAAATGAAGCCGATTTGGTAATTGCAGCAGAAACGCTGAATGTCGAAACTATGGCACGGATGATTCGTGATGGCTCAGGCATTGTCTGCTTATGCTTAACTGAACAATTGGCAGATCATCTAGAACTTCCACCGATGGTGAGCAACAATTCAAGCCATTTTCATACTGCATTTACCGTGACCATCGAAGCGGCTGAAGGTGTAACCACTGGTGTTTCCGCAAAAGACCGTGTAACGACTATTCGCGCTGCAACCAAAGATGGTGCTGTCGCGAGCGACCTCAATCGCCCTGGGCATGTTTTCCCCTTACGTGCACGTGAAGGCGGTGTGTTGACTCGTCGTGGTCATACAGAAGCAACCATTGACTTAGCCCGTTTAGCAGGTTTAAAAGCTGCTGGGGTATTGTGTGAAGTGACCAACCCAGACGGAACTATGGCATCAGGGATTCAAGTCTTGTCTTATGCACAAACCCATCACCTCACTGTGATTACCATTGAAGAACTGGTTCAATATCGTTTGGCACATAACATCTAATTTCTTCACGCTTTTCGCATCATCATTCTAGCGATGGTGATGCATCTTTATCTTGCTCCCAATATTTGATGAATTGCTGTTGCAAGATATGAATCAAACGCGCAATCACCACCAAAAGCACAGCGCCTGTCAGCACAGGAAAAATTAAAAAATCCCAACCATAATGCACTGAAGATGCACTCAATAAAATCAACAATGGATTCGCACCTGCGGGTGGATGTACACATCCCAAAAGTTGCATGAGTACAATTGCCAAAGCAACCGCCAGTGCGATGGTGATTATATTAATGGGTAAGTAATGCACAAATGCCAAACCGATTGCAGCAGACACTAGATGTCCCACAATCACATTTTTCGGTTGAGCCAAAGGTGACTGAGCGGCTGCATACAACAACACACAAGTCGCACCAAACGGCGCCATAATCCATAATTGATGCGAAAGCTGGGTCAAATACAGTAAAACCAGAATACTCAAACTTGCACCAAACAATGTCTTGATTAAATCTGAAATTGAATACGGAGAGGACTTTAACATCTCTCTACTCCTTGAATTGATTTTTGTCGGTCTGCGCGCTAAAATCAAAATAGTACAGATCTGTACTATTTTCAAGAGAAAAAAGTATGTCAAAATCCGCAGCCAAAATTCTAAGTACCGCAGAGCAGTTATTTAATCAGCACAGTTTTAATGCAGTCGGTGTCGATTTAATTCGGGATGAATCAGGCTGTTCTAAAACCACGCTCTACACCTATTTTAAGAATAAACAACAACTTGTCGCAGAAGTGCTTAAAAAACGGGATACACAGTTTAGACAAAGTCTATCCGATTTTGTTGGAGATACTCAGGACTTGGCTGCGCTTGAAAAAATTTTTGACTGGCATGTGCTGTGGTTTCAGCAAGATTATTTTAAAGGCTGTTTATTTGTCCGTGCAGCAGGAGAATCTTCACAGCAAGATCATGAAATTCTTGATCTTGCTCAACAGCACAAACGCTGGTTATATGGATTTATTGCACAGTACACACACAACTTTAAGCAGCCTAAAGCAGTCACCGAGTTGTGTTACAACTTTTTAGAAGGACTAATTAGCCGATTTTTAGTCGATGGCTTTCAAGCAGAAATTGCCGAGCAAAATAAGCAACTGATGTTGAACCTGATCAAAAGTTTACAGGCTTAATCATCTGTCAACTGTAACAGGCTATGATGAATACCATCGGCACGTAACCACGCAAATTCATAGCTTGCTTTAGCCAGTGCGAGGACACGGCGCTCAAATTCATCCCACAACGGTTTGACTTGAGCCTGTTGAATACCTAGACCACTGTCTTCAGCAAACTGGCGGTGTTTCTCACAAATTTTGAGTGCTTGATACAACTTACGACCGACCGACGCATCAGGTAGCAGTTTTGTACGTTTTGATACAATAAAGCTCTCCACATGCCTTAAATTTGCATGAGGTAACATCGGCACCAAAATTTGGTCTAATTGTGCGTCCAAACGCTTCCAAACTGCATGTTGTTGTTCAGCAGTATAAGTATTCCATTGAATCACTTCATGATTAAAACGTCGGCAGCCTCGACAGACATGATCACCAAATACAGTCGAGCAACGCCCTGCACATGGGGTGAGTGTCGCAATGCGACGATCTTTACTCAAACCAATCTCTCCTTAGCAAGAGCTATTCTCGCTTAATTTCTAAAATCACGCTAAAATACGCGCCTTAATTTTATATCTTAATACATTTGGAGTCTCGCATGAACGCTACTGTAGAACAGCTTGCACCTGTAGAACAGCAAGCGACCACAGATTGGGTTGTTGCCGCGCTATATCAATTTAAAGAAGTTCAAGATGCTGCTGATTTACAGCAACGTCTGCTTGATTTAGTGAAAACAATCAATCTATGCGGCACTCTGATTGTTGCGAGTGAAGGCATCAACGGTACTGTTGCAGGTGACCGCCAAGCCATTGATACCATTCGTCAATTCTTATTGAATGAAGGTTTTGCTGCAATGGAATACAAAGAGTCTCTCAGCTCTGACAAGCCATTCCGTAAAATGAAAATCAAACTCAAAAATGAAATTGTCACTTTGGGCGTTGAAGTTAAGCCACGTGATTTAGTGGGTCATTATTTAGACCCGAAAGAATGGAATGAACTGATTGCACGTGATGACGTAATCTTAATCGACACACGTAACGATTACGAATACAAAGCAGGAACGTTCAAAGGCGCGATTGATCCAAAAACTGAAACTTTCCGTGAATTCCCTGAATACGTAAAAAAAGAACTTGAACAACACAAAGACAAGAAAATTGCCATGTTCTGTACAGGCGGTATTCGCTGTGAAAAATCAACATCATTGTTGCTTCAAGAAGGCTTTGAAGAGGTGTATCACCTCAAAGGCGGTATCTTAAAATACCTCGAAGAAACCCCTGCTGAAGAAAGCATGTGGGAAGGTGAATGTTTCGTGTTTGATGGCCGTACAGCCGTGACTCACGGTGTTGAAGAAGGTCAAAACATCAAGTGTCACGCTTGTGGCTGGCCACTGACGCCTGCTGAATCAGTACTACCAAGCTATGAACATGGCGTTTCTTGTGTGTACTGTATTGACAAAACCAGTGAAAAACAAAAATCTGGTTTCCGTATGCGTCAATCTCAAATTGCTGCGGCAAAACGTAAACGCCTCTAATTCAAAAACAGGTTGCTGCTCCTGATCAAGCAGCAACTTTGATCCAATAAAAAAGCACCTTTTTAGGTGCTTTTTTATCACTGAAATGAGCTTAGTTTGGTGTGTGATACATCAAATAAAGTTCATTCAAGTTTTCTGGAATTTCTTCTGCGAGTTCATCCATCAACTGACCATTACGACGGAAAGACTCCATTTGTGGATCTTCTTCATCAATGCCACTAAACACCATCACTGGCAAAGTCAAATCAACCAACTGTTCTTCAAATTCTGGGGTAAACCATGCTTCTTCATTTAAAAACATCGCATCCACAAAACCAACACTCCAGTCACCGAGACTTGAGTCAACATCTGCTTCTTCAATTTCAAAAGGAAACTCGATTCCTTCTTCATTGGCAAGGTTTTGGCGCAATTGCTCAAGCCACAATTTGACTTGTGCAATAATTTCACTCGGAACTTTATTTGGACTTCCATCAAACAATGCATCTAGCCAAGTATCAAATTTTGGCCCAACTGCAATGGCACATAAAAATCCATGAGTTGCCGCAAAATCTAGACCATATTCGTTTTGGTCACCATCTAAATAATCACTTAACTGATCTAAATTTAAAGAACTCATTTTGATTCCATTATTGGTTACTACTCAGGTGTGAGCATAGCATTGATCGCGATGATATCCTAAATGCTTTTACGCATCATCATCGTCCGAATCATCATCGTCGAAATCATAATCAAAGTCTTTTAACTCGCGCTCCAAACGGCGTTGCGCAAGCAAGTCATCAATTAAACGACGCTTTTCCAATGACTCTTTGGCATTGATTTTATTCGATGCCTCATCAAAGCTGACGTCATCATCGTAGTTATCATCTAGTTCAAAATCTGTAGAAGACACTTAAACTACCTCAACATAAAAATATAAATGTTTTACGCGCTATTTATCTCGACTACAGTTTTTTGTCAAGCTTTTTATGCATTTATATTTTCAGCATTCTCACCAAAATCGACTTTTTTTCAGCGTTTTTTTTGTGTATTTATTAATAATCAGTAGTTTTTCATTGCAAACTTGCATGGACTTGAAAAAATTAAAAACGACTCAATATTCATTCTACTTTAACCATGGAAAAGATCTTCAGAATTTGGGGAACAAACCATGATTTCTGAAAATTTTAAGCAAATTGTGCTATCATGCACGGTTTTTCACTGCCACAGATTCAACAAAGAGTAAGCAAAAGATGAGCGATATGCATTCCCCTACTTCTCAAGTAGCGGCTCTGATTAGCCGAGGCAAAGAGCAAGGTTACTTAACTTACGCTGAGGTTAACGATCATCTCCCAGACTCAATCACAGAAAGCGAGCAAATTGAAGACATTATCCAAATGCTTCAAGACGTGGGCATTCCTGTTCATGAACGTGCACCTGAATCTGATGACACCATGTTTGGCGAATCTGCCGAAGCTGCCGATGAAGTCGCTGAGGAAGAAGCTGCTGCGGTACTGGCTTCAGTTGAAAATGAACCTGGTCGTACCACTGACCCTGTCCGTATGTACATGCGTGAAATGGGAACAGTTGAGCTGCTTACCCGCGAAGGTGAAATTAGCATTGCAAAACGAATCGAAGAAGGAATTCGTGATGTTTTAAATGCGATTGCTTACTGGCCAAATGCAGTTGAAGTTGTCCTAAAAGAATACGAAGACTTTAATACAGGTGAACGTCGTTTAGCTGATATTTTATCGGGTTATCTTGACCCTGAAACTGATGATGATATTCCTGAGGTTCTTGAGGAAGAAGAGACCGATTTGGACGATGAGGAAGAAGAAACATCGAAACCAACCAAAGACGTCAAACTTGATGATGAAGACGAAGATGAAGAATCTGAAGGTGATGACGATTCAGAAGGTGATTCTGGTCCAGATCCTGAGGTTGCCAAAGTTCGTTTTGCTGAGCTAGAACAAGCTTGGAACTCAACCAAAGCTATTATTCAGCAACATGGTCGTAGCTCGAAAGAAGCAGATGAAGCATTATCGACACTTGCAACAGTGTTCATGATGTTCAAGTTTACGCCACGTTTGTTTGATCTTATTTCAGAAATGATTCGTGGTACGCATGACCGTATCCGTACCGCTGAACGTGAGATCATGCGTTATGCCGTTCGTCGTGGTCGTATGGATCGTACACAGTTCCGTACATCATTCCCTGGGCAAGAATCCAATACAGCTTGGTTAGATGCACAGCTTGCCAAAGTTTCTCCAGAAGTAAAACCACACCTTGAGAAAGTTCGTCCAGATGTATTGGCATTTCAACAAAAAATTGCAGATATCGAAACTGAACTTGGCTTAAACGTTCAAGAAATTAAAGATATTTCTAAACGTATGGCGATTGGTGAAGCCAAAGCTCGCCGTGCGAAAAAGGAAATGGTTGAAGCTAACTTACGTTTGGTTATCTCAATTGCGAAAAAATATACCAACCGTGGCTTACAATTCCTCGACTTGATTCAGGAAGGTAACATTGGTTTGATGAAAGCGGTTGATAAATTTGAATACCGTCGTGGTTACAAGTTCTCAACGTATGCAACATGGTGGATTCGTCAGGCAATTACTCGTTCGATTGCCGATCAGGCACGTACCATTCGTATTCCTGTGCACATGATTGAGACCATCAACAAGATCAACCGTGTATCTCGCCAGTTACTCCAAGAAATGGGACGTGAGCCAACACCTGAAGAACTCGGTGAACGTCTAGAAATGGACGAAGTGAAAGTTCGTAAAGTGCTGAAAATTGCCAAAGAACCAATTTCTATGGAAACCCCGATTGGTGATGATGAAGATTCGCATCTTGGCGATTTCATTGAAGATCAAAACATCACTTCTCCAGTAGATGCTGCGACTTCAGAAGGCTTGAAAGAAGCAACACGCGAAGTCCTTGAAAATCTGACTGAACGTGAAGCAAAAGTCTTGAAAATGCGTTTTGGTATTGATATGCCAACGGATCATACCCTTGAAGAAGTCGGTAAACAGTTTGATGTGACACGTGAACGTATCCGTCAGATTGAAGCGAAAGCATTACGTAAACTTCGTCATCCTTCACGCTCTGAACACTTGCGTTCATTCTTGGAAAATGACTAATCGGACTGCTTGATTTTTGAATCAAGCACCCCATTTTACTTATTATGCATTAAAAAACGCCTGCACTTGCAGGCGTTTCAACTCCTGAGGCAAATATGTTAGACCGCACTCCTTCTCGTGAGCTTCGTGAAGACCTTTGGGTATTTCCAATGGATTACCCCATTAAATTGATTGGCAATGCAGGTACAGAACTTCGTGTTGCCGTAGTCGAAATTTTGGTGAAACACTTTCCTGAGTTTGATGAAGCAACACTGACCGTGCAACCGTCACGTACTGGGAAATATCATTCTATTACTGCTCAACTACGTTTTGAGGAACTTGAACAAGTTCATGCGCTTTATGCAGACTTAGCAGCTTGCCCTCACATCCGAACTGCGCTTTAATCCTAAACCAGATGTCAAACATCTGGTTTTTGTTTTTCTACTTAAGGTTTTTCATCACATGGATGCTCTTCCCCTTCAGCAATCGCCAAAACTGATTATTCGTATTTTCAAAAATTTGCAGGATTACCAAAGCAAGTTTACAGAAATGAAAAGTCTGACTGAAAATCGAGAAACAGATAGCATTGATGAACTGTGGTTATTGCAACATCACGATGTTCTCACCCAAGGTCAATCTGGAAAACCTGAACACATCTTAATCAGCAGTGATATTCCTGTGGTACAGTCCGATCGTGGTGGTCAAGTCACATGGCATGGCCCTGGGCAAATGATTGCTTACTTTATGTTTGACCTCAATCGGCTAAAATGGCATGTTCGCACCTTGGTCAGCTTTGCTGAACAGCTCATGATTGATCTGCTTAAAATTTATAATATTGAAGCCTATGCAAAACCCGATGCACCTGGGGTTTATGTCGATGGGCGTAAAATTGGTTCTTTAGGTTTTAAAATTCGTCGAGGTCGTAGCTATCATGGGCTGGCACTCAATATTGACTGTGATCTTCACGGTTTCCAGACCATTAATCCTTGTGGTTATGCAGGTTTAGAGATGGTGCGTATTCAAGATCTTGTTCAAAATCATCCAAAATTTACACAACTCTGTGATGACGTGATTGAATATTTAACACAAACTCAGTACTTTAAAGAAATTGAGGTTATTCTCGAAGAATAAGTTTCTTCCTGACCTCGTTCTTATATAAATACAAAAAGGAAACTGAACGTGTTCACCAAGCCATTAAAACCCGCAATGCAGCAAGCATATGTCAAGCTCATGATGAGCGTGATTGGCAAAGGCTTGGTGGTTGCAAGCCACGTTGATCCTGAAATTCAACAAGAGATTGCTAAATTTCCTGAAAATTTCACGCTTTCCATGAAAGTTTTTCCACATGGCCCTGCTTTTATTGCCAGAGTCAATCAGCAAAAACAACTCGAACTGGTGGATGAACTAGAAGGAAAACCTGATCTTTGTATTATTTTTAAGCATCTTGAACATGCTTTTTTGGTGTTTTCATTTCAGGAAAGCACTGCACAGGCTTTTGCCAATGACCGCATGATTGCCGATGGTGACTTGTCCTATGCCATCCGCTTAGTTCGATGCCTGAATAAAATGGAATCGCTGATTTTACCAAAGCTCATTGCATCTTTAGCTGTAAAAGAATACCCAGAACAACTCGGCTTTAAAGAAAAATTTTCCAATGCCAGCCTGATCTATTTAAAACTTGCACAATCCTTTCTAAAACGGAGCGCATAAGCACATGACAAAAGCATATTATGAATTTTTCTGTCCAGTCAAAGTCATTGCAGGTCACGCTGCTTTAGAGCATATTCCTTTTGAACTCGCGACTTTAGGTGCAAAACGCCCACTGATTATTACCGATAAAGGCGTGCGTACTAATGGTTTACTTGAACCGATTGAAACAGCATTTAGCTCAACCGATGCCGAAATTGGTTTTATTTTTGATGAAGTCCCTCCCGACTCTAGTTTAGAAACAGTCAAAAAAGCTGCGGCTTATTATCGTGAACATCAATGTGATGCTCTGATTGCTGTAGGTGGTGGTTCTGTCATTGATACTGCCAAAGCGACCAATATTTTAGTGACTGAAGGTGGCGACGACTTACTTCAATATTCAGGTGCACATAATTTACCAAAACCGCTTAAACCATTTTTTGTGATACCAACAACATCAGGTACGGGTTCTGAGGTGACCATGGTGGCTGTGGTTTCCGATCCTATTAAAAATGTCAAAATGGCATTTGCCTCATATTACTTAATGCCTCATGCCGCAATTCTTGATCCACGCATGACGCAGACCTTGCCGCCTCATTTGACAGCTATGACCGCAATGGATGCCATGACCCATGCGATTGAAGCCTACACCTGTATGGCAGCTAATCCTCTAAGTGATGCCTATGCTACAGGTGCAATCAAGAAAATTAGCCAAAACCTGTTTAAAGTCTTGGAAAATCCAAAAGATGCTGAAGCACGCTTAGAACTTGCACAAGCATCAACCATGGCAGGCATTGCATTCTCTAATTCAATGGTTGGTTTGGTGCATTCTCTTGGGCATGCACTGGGTGCTGTTGCACACTTACCCCATGGTTTATGTATGAACCTCTTCTTGCCCTATGTGCTCGAATACAATAAATCGGTCAATGGCAACAAGATTGCAGAACTTTTACTCCCATTGGCTGGAGCAGATATTTATTCACAAACGCCTGCTGATCAGCGAGCAGATAAAACAATAGAAACGCTCTACAGCATTCGTGATCACTTATATGAACTGACAAAACTGCCAAGAACTTTGCAGGAAACAGGTAAAGTCAGTGAAAAACAACTGGATGATGTTGCTGAAAAAGCCCTCAATGATGGTTCTATTATTTATAACCCGAAAGAAGCTTCCTTGACGCAGTTACGTGAAATTTTACAAAAGGCTTGGTAAATTTTTACGCTTAATCCAATCAAAACGTCCAGTGCCATTGGCGCATTGGGCGTTTTTTGTTATATAAGAATAAGCTAAACCACAAAGATCGCAGAATTGGCAGAGAAATTGCTAAAGGAATACTGAAATTAATTACTGACAACCTGTATCACTTTACGATAAAGTTGCGCTCTTTGTTAAAAATATGGGGGGATCGTTCGTCCTAAACGATCCTAAAAATGATAGCTGATCCTTGATCAACGATAATGAGGATAACGCCGTTGACAAATTCTTCTGGGACTCCATCGGCAGCGAAACTGCAAAAATCACTTTTGTTGGGACATGTCATTGTTATAGGCCTTGCCTATATCCAACCAATGACTTTATTCGATACCTTCGGAATGGTATCTGAAGCCAGTGCTCAACATGTGCCCACTTCTTATTTTGTTGCCTTGCTGGCAGTGCTATTCACAGCGCTGAGCTACGGCTATATGATTAAACGCTATCCATCTTCTGGATCAGCTTATACTTACGTGCAACGCGCTGTACACCCAAATGCAGGCTTTATGGTGGGTTGGTCTTCCCTTCTCGACTATATTCTTAGCCCAATGGTCAATATTTTACTGGCTGTCATTTATTTGACGGACATGTTCCCAAGTGTCAATCATTGGGTCTGGGTCATTGGTCTAACTGCACTCATGACATGGGTCAACTTACGTGGTATTAAGTTTGTTGCCAATCTCAATGGTTTGATTGTCCTGTTCCAAATGCTCGTGATTGCTATCTTTGTTTTCTTAATTATCAAAGATTTATCTCTAGGGCATACTGCACAAAACGCAATGGGATTGTCTACAGCAAATAATGGAACTCTAGTCTCAGCATCGCCTTTTTGGAGCGACAACGCCAAACTAGGTGCATTAATTTCTGGTGCTACCATTTTATGTTTCTCATTCACAGGTTTTGATGCATTAAGCTCTTTGGCTGAAGAAACCCATGAAACAGATAAAGTATTGCCAAAAGCAATCTTCTTGACTGCACTCATTGCGGGCGTAGTCTTTATTGTTGCAACTTACTTTATGCAGCTCTATTTTCCTGGTAATCCAGCCCAATATTTCTCTGATGTCGATGCAACCCAACCTGATATCTTACGAATTGTGGGTGGGGAAATGTTCAAATCTGTGATTTTGTCATTTGCTATTGTGACTGTAATGGCATCAGGAATTTCTGCGCATGCAGGTGTTTCTCGTCTTATGTATGTGATGGGTCGTGATGGTATTTTTAGCAAAAAATATTTTGGGCACCTCAGCTCAAAAAGCAATGCACCAACATTCAACATCATTTTGGTGGGTGTAATCGCACTTTCTGCGGGTTTCACCGATCTTGACCATGTCATCAATTTGATTAGCTTTGGTGCGCTCACTGCATTTAGTTTTGTAAACCTCTGCGTGGTTTCACAATATGTATTACGTGAAGGTCGTACTAAAACCCCAGCTGATATTTGGCGCTACTTGGTCATTCCAATGTTAGGCTTTGTTTCAATCGGTGCTTTGTGGATTCAGATTAACCATACTGCATTGCAATGGGGTCTTGTGTGGGCTGTAATCGGTATTTTATTCCTTGGCTATAAAACCAAAGGCTTTAAAATTCCACCACCACAATATAAACACGACTAAGTCATCCAATAAAAAACCAGCACTAGGCTGGTTTTTTATTGCTTTCATTTTTGAGCTTGAGCTTTGAATTAGCCCACTAACTTTTCAGTAATCGTTAAAACACGCTTTGCATAGGCTTTTGCAGTATCTAAATCACCTGATGGAATTTCATCTACACTTGCATCTGCTGGAGACTGTACTAGAAGACCCACTGAACCACCTAGGTTATTGATATCTTGACGCGTTGCAGCTTTTGTATTGGCAGGTAACAAGCCTAAACTTACCCAAAGACCGCCATGCTGTGATGCTAGTGTTTGCAGTTGAATCAAGGTCACCTGTTTATCACCATTGAAACTCGCACTATTGGTAAAACCTGCGAATACTTTATCTTTCCAAGCTTGAGTGAACCACGCTTTTGAAGTCGCATCTGCAAATTTCTTAAACTGCCAAGGCGCTGTTCCCATATAGGTCGGAGCACCAAATACAATCGCATCGGCTTGGTTTAAAGTTTCCCAATCCGCTTCCTGAATATCACCATTTGCATCAATTGCAATCAGTTGTGCTGCAATTTCATTTGCAAAGGTTTCTGCAATGACTTTTGTATGACCATAACCAGAAAAATAAACCACTGCTACTTTTGCCATGAGGATTAACCTATTTTTTTATCAAAGAATCGTTCTATAATATATTTTAGAAACTAGCTGTCAATTAGTTACCTAGTAGTAACTAGATACTTAATTTACTGCCACTTGAGGTAAAATGATGAATCAAGCCCTTTGCTATAATGTATATCAGCAAGATTGCCCTGCTCGTTTATTTTTTGAAACTTTGGCAGATAAATGGGTCTTACTGATCATGAATGACCTAAAACAACAACCAAAACATTTCAATTTACTCAAAAAAGACATTCAAGGTATCTCACCGAAAGTCTTGTCACAAAAACTCAAAAAGCTAGAACGTGATGGTTTTATTCAACGTAAAGTAATCGAAACAGCTGTATTACGAGTGGAATATTCACTGACTGAGTTTGGCTGGGATTTTGCAAAAACCGCATACAAAATGAAGGAATGGGCAGAACTGAATATTGAACATGTGCTAGAAGCACAACAACGTTATGATGCGCTCAATCAAGCCGAAGCCTGATTGAGAAATCAATCTATTAGAGTGGTTTAAAACCTTGTTGACGCCAAGCTTCATAGACAATGACAGCTGTCGCATTAGACAAGTTCAAGCTACGAGAGTTTTCTGCCATGGGTAAACGAATCCACTGTTCTTGTGGAAACATCAAGCGGACATGCTCAGGCAAACCACGTGTTTCAGGCCCCATCAACAACGCCACAGGACGATTCAAATCCACAGTATGTGGTGTTGCTGAACCTTTCGTGGTCAGTGGGAAAATATGCTCAATGCCCTGACTGTGTAAGTTCTCAAGGCATTGCTCAAAATTATCCCAAATTTTCATACGAGCATATTCGTGATAGTCCAAACCAGCGCGCTTTAATTTCTTATCATCAAGCTCAAAACCCAATGGCTTGACCAGATGTA
Source organism: Acinetobacter sp. ME22 (assembly GCF_022012315.1). Lineage (NCBI taxonomy): Bacteria > Pseudomonadati > Pseudomonadota > Gammaproteobacteria > Moraxellales > Moraxellaceae > Acinetobacter > Acinetobacter sp. ME22. Next base: position 20,032 of record NZ_JAKLTL010000009.1, on the reverse strand, counting down.
ACTGAGCACCTGTATTGGCACATAAACGAATAATATTTCCTGTATTGCTTGGAATTTCAGGCTCGTACAAAACCACATGAATCACAACATTTCTCGACTTTATCTAGTGGGTTATAGCGACTATTGCCACTGTAACTGTTCACGTAAACGCACCACTTCCCCAATAATTGTCAGGGTCGGTGCATGAATTTCATATTGAGTGACTTTACTGGCAATATCAGCCAGTGTTCCGACCAATACTTTTTGCTCTGGCGTAGTACCTTTGGAAATCAGCGCCACAGGCATATCTGGACGTTGACCATGTGCAATCAGTTCTTGACTAATTTTTTCCAATCCAACCAAGCCCATATAGAGTACTAAGGTTTGGTTTTCATAAACCAGTTCATTCCAAGGGAGTTCTGGTGAACCCTCCTTTAAATGACCCGTCAGGAAACGTACACTTTGTGCATAGTCACGATGTGTAAGCGGAATCCCTGCATACGCAGAACAACCAGAAGCTGCGGTAATCCCTGGTACGACTTGGAATGGCACACCTGCTGCAAATAGTTCCTGAATTTCTTCGCCACCACGGCCAAAAATAAAGGGATCTCCACCTTTTAAGCGACAGACACGTTTGCCTTGCTGAGCATATTGTACCAAGAGCGCATTAATTCCATCCTGCGGCACACTATGGTTAGAGCGTGCTTTACCCACATAGACCTTTTCAGCATCACGGCGACACAAATCCAAGATCGGTTTAGATACCAGACGATCATAAATCACCACATCCGCTTGCTGCATAAGACGTAATGCTTTAAGGGTTAAAAGCTCTGGATCACCAGGCCCTGCACCAACCAAATACACTTCACCTTTGGGTGCAGTCCACTCAGCCAATGCCTGTTGCAGCATTTGATCAGCGACATCCAAATTATCATTAAAGACTTGCTCTTTGAGTGGGCTTGCGTACAAATCTTCCCAAAACACGCGACGTTGGTCAGGGTTCGGAATTTTTTCTTTGACCTGTTTACGCCAATGTCCTGAGAATTGGGCAAGCTTACCTAAAGCATGTGGCAGTAAAGCTTCAATTTGTGTACGGAGCTGACGAGAGAGTACAGGAGATGCACCATTTGAAGCGACAGAAACCACCAAAGGCGAACGATCAATAATGGCAGGCATCATAAAACGGCAGTGCGGAATATCATCGACACTATTAACCAGCAAATTGTGCTGTTCACCTAAAGTAAATACACGGTGATTGACTTCTGGAACATTGGTGGCTGCGATCACCAAACGATAAGGATGCAACAGATCATTTTCAGTAAATGGATGCTGTAAGAACTGTCCTGAAGATTGCTCGACGATCTCAAGCAAATTAGCATCGATTTCAGGTGCAACCACATCAATGATTGCCCCTGCCTTGTGTAACAAAACCGCTTTGCGGTAGGCAATTCGCCCACCGCCCACGATCAAACAGCGTTGCTGCTGCAACTTAAGTGAAATTGGGAAAATTTCCACAGCAAACCTCTAGTCCTTTTATCTGATCGTGTTCAAGCAAGAATCGTGCACGAAATTAATCAATATATTCCGTACCGCCCATATATGGACGTAAAACTTCAGGAACAGTAATTTTACCATCGGCTTGTTGATAGTTTTCCATCACAGCCAATAAGGTACGACCGACTGCCAAACCTGAACCATTTAAAGTATGAACCAATTCAAGTTTCTTTTGATCGACACGGTAACGTGCTTTCATGCGACGTGCTTGGAAGTCACCCATGTTTGAGCAGCTTGAAATTTCACGATACGTGTTTTGGCTTGGCACCCAAACTTCTAGATCATAAGTTTTGGTTGCACCAAAGCCCATGTCACCACCACAGAGAACGATCTTGCGATACGGCAAACCCAATGCTTGCAAGATGCCTTCGGCATGTGAAGTCAATTCTTCCAAGGCTTGCATCGAGGTTTCAGGCTTAACAATTTGCACCATTTCAACTTTGTCGAACTGATGCTGACGAATTAGACCACGTGTATCACGTCCATAAGAACCTGCTTCACTACGGAAACATGGGGTATGCGCCGTGTATTTGAGTGGTAAGCGATCTGCATCAATAATCTCATCACGAACAAAGTTAGTGATTGGCACTTCTGCTGTTGGGATCAGGTAATATTCTTTCTCACCTTTTAATTTGAATAAATCTTCTTCAAATTTAGGCAATTGACCTGTACCACGTAAAGTATCAGCATTCACCAAATAAGGCACATACGCTTCGGTATAACCATTTTTGAGGGTATGTGTGTCGAGCATGAACTGGGTCAAAGCACGTTGTAAACGAGCAAGTGGCCCTTTGAGTACACTAAAACGTGAACCTGTTAATTTGGTTGCCGTTTCAAACTCTAAACCACCCATCCACTCGCCTAGGTCAGTATGATCTTTAATTTCAAAATCAAACTCGCGAGGTGTACCCCACTTATAGACTTCGACATTATCGCTTTCATCTTTACCATTTGGCACAGATTCATCGGGCAAGTTTGGAATCGACAAGGCTTTTTGCTCGATTTCATTTTGCAATTCAGCAAGCTCAAGTTCAGCCGCTTTAATTTCATCAGAAATGGCTTGCATGCGGGTCATGATTTCGGAGGCATCGCCACCCGCTTTTTTGATTTGCCCGACTTGTTTAGCGCCTGCGTTACGTTCTGCTTGTAAGTTTTCAGTGTTCGACTGAATTTGTTTACGACGAGATTCTAAAGCCGCCCATTCTTCAACATTCAGTTGAACACCACGTTTGGCAAGCGCTGCATTTACCGCCTCAATATTATTTCTCAGTAATTTCGGGTCAATCATAACCAATCAAATTGCATAAAATAGACTGGGTATAGTGTAAGCGGTTCATTCTAAAAAATACAGTCACCTGTGATGAATCATGCAGCAGCATGTGATGTGCTCAGTTCATTTCGGTAAGTATTCGGAACGAATCAAACCTTTTGCCTGTGAATATGGCAGCGTTAACTCCGTCATTCCGTCTGAATAAGGTGCTAATTCATACAGTGGATACACAAAAACGATTCCATGCACACCAAAATAGAAGTTATCGGTAATTTCTAACTTATCTTTAGACACTTGATGCTGAGTCAACCAATTTTGATTGGCTTCATATAAGGCATTAATAAGTTTTTGCTGAACTTGAGTTTGTAACAGATCGTCAACCATAATGCGTTTTTTGGTTTTTAAATCAAAAATCACATATTCCTTGTGATACATGCCGTGGGCCGCACCTTGATTATAGGTTTCAGACTCAATCACAAAAGACGCCATGTTGGCATTTTGCCCCAAATAACGCACAGTATAGGTATTCGAACTTTGTGTTAAATGAGCTGCCTGACTCACCGTTGGCTCAGATGCAGGTGGATTAAATGCTAAAGGTAGGTCTTTTTGTAGTCGTTTCAAAAAGAACTGATCAATCCAGTCTACATTGGTTTTCACTGTAGCCAATTGATAAGCCGTACATTCGTCTTTTTCACACACTTCAACTTTAGGTAAAACAATCGGCTGAGTTTTTGCTTGAATCAAAGGAAGATCTTGCTGTTTACTTTGAGCCTGACTGGGTGCAGATGCATCTTGTGTTTGTTGTTGTGTTGAACTTCCCTCATGACAAGCTGTTAGGCTCATCATGAGCAACAATCCAATCATACCACCTAATTGTTTTGGCTTATTTTTCAACATTGCATTTCCATCACATTCAGCACTCTTGTCACTATAGGTGATTTCAGCTCACAACTATGTTGCATTCTTGCTAAACAAAAAAAACCTGCACTTGGCAGGTTTTTTTTTGATTTTAAAACACCATTATTGATCAATGATGTCTGTTCCTTTAGGCGGCGTAAAGTTAAAGGTCGATGCTGGAATCGTGGCATTTTTTATCGCATTTGAAAAACGAACTGTGGTTGTTTGTCCTAAAGAGTCATTCAGAATCATTAAGGTTGGCGCACCATTCGCACCAAAACTGATCGTTAGATTTTGGAATGCACTATCTTTGGCTTTCGGGGTCAATGTGTAATAGGTTTTGCTACGGTCTGGCTGACTCACTCGATAAGATTGCATAATCTGATTCGTATTGCCTGACAAAAGTAATGCAGGTGTATTCGCCACTTGATCACTCAGGCTTTGACGCACAGCTTGTTGCAAATCTGGATCATAAATCCAAACTGTTTTTCCTGTTGTTACAATCGTTTGCTTAGACGGTGCTGTTGTTTCCCAGAAAAATTTGCCAGGACGTTCGACTTTCATCACACCACGGAATGTCTGATTGAGATGCTGTGCGGTTAAACCTTTTTTTTGTACGGTTTTCTTGCCGTTACTTTTGGTGGTCTGTTCAAAGTTAGCACTTAAACTGTGCAAACCACTTAATTGTCTGACTAAATGTTGTGTTGCCTCTTGTTGTGAAGCAGCGACGGGTGCTGCGAAAACCGTTGTACTTACTACTGGAGCCAAAGTCACGGCACCAAGTGCCACAGCACAAAATGTTTTACGAAGCATGTTCATTGATTCACCTTTTTCTTTTAAATACAGTTGAATTGTTTGCCATACTACTCTAGATCATGCCATCTAAGAATGGAGAATATAAGCAATTTTGTATTTGTTATGCCCACTGTTTGTGAGTTTTGCTCTACTTATGAATAAAATATGAAAAATTTAATTATAAAAAAAGCCTGCAAATGCAGGCTTTTTTTTATTAAAGCTTATACAGCTTCAATTTTTACGTAGCGACGGCCAAATTGACCTTTCACTTCGAATTTCACTACGCCGTCAGCAGTAGCAAATAAAGTATGGTCGCGGCCCATACCAACATTTGCACCAGCGTGGAACTCAGTACCACGTTGACGAACGATGATGCTTCCAGCAGTTACAGTTTGACCACCGTAAGCTTTAACACCTAGCATTTTTGGGTTTGAATCACGACCGTTACGTGTCGAACCACCGGCTTTCTTGTGAGCCATGTCTCTTACTCCTCGTGATTAGCCTGAAATACCAGTAATTTTCAACTCGGTAAACCATTGACGGTGACCTTGTTGTTTACGGTAATGTTTACGACGACGCATTTTTACGATGCGGATTTTGTCGTGACGACCATGACCAACCACTTCTGCAGTTACTTTAGCGCCAGCAACAACTGGAGCACCGATTTGGATGCTTTCACCGTTTACAACCATAAGTACATCGTCAAATGTAACAGTTGAACCAGTTTCAGCTTTTAACAATTCTACTTTAAGGGTTTCACCCTCAACCACACGGTGCTGTTTACCACCGCTTTGGATTACTGCGTACATAATGTACTCCAACCAAGCCCGTGTCGTCGTGTCGATCAGGGATAATCGATCTTAAAACGAACGCCACTGGGGATATAAAGGGCTAGTATTTTAAGTAAAAAACATACAAACAACAAGTGGGCTTTTTTATTTTTAAATATAAAAAGTATTTTTATTTCAATTTGTTGTTTTTATTGTTTTTTTTATTATTATTTATAAATAAAAATCCTAGAAGTAAGAAAAACTTCTATTTTATGGTATAAAACAGGCTTTCCGTCGCACCATTTTCAGGTGCTTCTGGCAGTAAAAAGCGTTTTAAATAGATTTCAGGTTTTATGTTTATGGCCATCGATTTTAAGCAAGATATTCTCGCCCCCGTTGCTGCTGACTTTGCTGCAATGGATAAATTTATCAATGAAGGTATTAGCTCAAAAGTCGCTTTGGTCATGTCCGTAAGCAAACACGTTGTCGAAGCTGGCGGCAAGCGTATGCGCCCGATTATGTGTTTACTGGCTGCCCAAGCCTGTGGTGAAACTGACCTGACTCGGACTCAGCGTCTCGCTGCAGTCATTGAAATGTTACATACAGCAACTTTAGTGCACGATGATGTAGTCGATGAATCTAATTTGCGCCGTGGTCGTCCAACAGCCAATGCAACTTGGAATAATCAAACAGCAGTGTTGGTCGGTGATTTTCTGATTGCTCGTTCTTTTGATCTATTGGTCGATCTTAATAATATGACCTTATTAAAAGACTTCTCTACAGGTACCTGCGAAATTGCTGAGGGTGAAGTTCTGCAACTACAAGCACAGCATCAACCTGACACAACTGAAGAAACCTATCTCAATATCATTCATGGTAAAACATCGCGTTTATTTCAGTTGGCAACCGAAGGTGCTGCGATTTTGGCGGGCAAATCAGAATACCGTCAGGCACTTAAAACTTATGCAGGACACTTTGGAAATGCGTTCCAAATTATTGATGATATTTTGGACTATACCTCCGATGCTGAAACATTAGGTAAAAATATCGGCGATGATTTAATGGAAGGTAAGCCAACTTTGCCATTAATCTCAGCATTAAGCCAAACCTCAGGCGAAGAACATGAAATTATTCGTAAAAGTATCGCCACAGGTGGTTTGGCTGATTTAGAGCATGTGATTCGTATTGTGCAGAATTCTGGGGCTTTAGATTACTGTCGCTTACGTGCGCAGCAAGAAACCCAACTTGCGATTGATGCGTTAGCCATCTTACCAGACAGTGTTGCCCGTCAGGCATTACTTAACTTGGCAAATATGGCGCTGGATCGCATTCAATAATAGATTATGTTGAGATGACCCAACAAGCCATTAGCCAAATTCTCATTTCTCTACAGCAGCAGTTTGAGTCTCCACAAACTGCTGTACATGAACAAACGCTCATTGATTTAGTTGATTATTTACGTCCCGATCAACCACATGATCCCATCGAAGCGCGCAGTAAGTTTGATTGTCTAATTCAAGCCTTGCTACAAACACCACAAAGTATTATTGCACTACAACAATACTTATTGTGCTTGATGACACAATATCATCAAACTAAATTATACGCCGATAGCGGTATTCTATCTTTAGATGGTTTTTGGAATCAGCTTGGACAACGCTTTGTTTCACACATTTTACCCCCTCTGAATGATCAGACCCAATTACAGAATTTATTAGAAAAAGTCTTTCATCTTCCTACTGACCGCTATTGGTTAGAGCAAATTGAAATTCAGCAATGGCGAAGATTTTTTCAACTTTTTAATGGTAATCAACAACATCAAACACAGAAAAAAAATTTAAAGCTAGATCTCATTAAAGCAATTAATGTGTTGAGCTATCGGATTAGTGGGATTGGTTTATTTCCTGAACTGATTTATGCAGAACCCAAACTGACCGAGTATGAGTCTCCTTTTATTGCCCAAAACCGAGAAATTGTCGGTTTTATTGATAAGTTTAATGCAGTTTTACTGCATGCCAATCAGGTCAGTGTCTATAGTCCACCCGATGCAGCACCAGCATTTGTGATGATTGAACAATGTAAAACCATTGTCGCCAATATCCGTAAAGCAACAAAACGTATCGGCGTTAGTCTAAATCTGACCTATTTATTGACTGTACTTGAGCAAAGTCTAGAACGTCTTGAATTACTTTTAAAATTATTACAAGACACAGGACATAACCGTGCCGATGCGATCCGTGAGCTAATTTCCAATTTAGTCACAGCAAATCATAATGAAAAGAGTGTAGGAGCTTTGCTTTCAGCAAACAGCGAATTGCTTGCTTTCCAAGTCACCGAAAATGCAAGCAAAACAGGTGAACATTATGTAAGCAGTGACAAAAAAGGCTTTTTTGCTATGTACCGTGCCGCAGCTGGCGCAGGCTGTATCATCGCACTCATGGCGACTCTGAAAGTATTACTAGCACGCCTCAGTCTTGCACCCTTTAGTCATGCACTGAGCTATAGCCTCAATTATGCTTTTGGTTTCGTCTTTATTCATATCCTGCATTTTACTGTTGCTACAAAACAACCTGCTATGACCGCTGCTGCACTTGCTGCAACCGTACAACACCGCAAAGGCTCTCGTACCGCACAGTTAGCGGAATTGGCGGAGTTAATTGTCAATATTATCCGCACTCAATTTATTGCAATTTTAGGCAATATCTCTATTGCGATTCCCACTGCGGCAGTGATTACCCTATTTTGGCAAAATGTGTTACATGAGCCGTTACTGAAACATGCCAAAGCAGCCGAGCTATTACACAGTCTAGACCCCTTTACCTCTCTAGCTATTCCGCATGCTGCTATTGCAGGCGTCTGCTTGTTTTTATCGGGTTTAATTGCAGGCTATTTTGACAATATGGCGATCTATCGCAAACTTGGCCCTCGACTTAAAGCACATCATGGCTTAAAACGCTGGTTAGGTGAAAAACGTCAACTTAAATTTGCCGATTATATTGAACGTAATTTAGGTGCGCTTTCAGGGAACTTTCTGTTTGGATTTATGCTCGGAAGTATGGGAACTATAGGTTTTATTTTAGGTTTACCCTTAGACATTCGACATATTGCATTTGCTTCTGCCAATCTAGTTCAAGGCTTAATGTCAATTAATGAATCACCTGATTTAGGTTTGATCTTAATTTCAAGTTTTGGGGTGCTTTTGATTGGACTCACCAACTTATTTGTCAGCTTTTCACTCACGATTATTGTCGCTCTACGCGCCCGCCAAGTTCGTTTTGAACAATGGAAACCACTTGCCAAGTTAGTTGTGACTCATTTTGTGACCCGACCGATCGATTTCTTCTGGCCACCGAAAAATTTGGCTGAAAACAGCACTTCAAACAAAAATGAACGTTGATTGTTCAGATTTTTCAAAGAGACTCAGTCATGCTTTTTTGTTATGTTTGTTTGCTTAGTGTTAAAAAAAACTTGAAATAAAATTACTATAAATTTTCAGGCTTGAAAAAAAGTGTACTGGAAAGTACACTTTACTTCCTAAAAATACCAATGTTTGGTAATCCAAATTGCTAGGTTTCTGCATGCCGTATCTAATGCTTTGTATTGGCTGTGTTTTTTTTATTTTCAGTGTCAGTGCACTGAATTTTATGCACACTCAAATCTTAGATCATCAGATTGTCAACGTTTTGAGTGTGCATCGAATTGAGTGGTTGAATCCTATTGCAAAAAGCTTGTCTTACTTAGGTGGCATGCCTTTTGTATTAATTTTTACGACACTTTGGTGTGTTTATTGGTTACGTCTTCGACAGTATGCAACAACCTTTATGATCATTTTGGCAGTCAGTGGCAGTATCGTTTTAGGTTGGCTTCTTAAATGGTACATTGATCGTCCACGCCCTGCCGTGTTCTATCATATGGTCAATAGCTATGGTGCATCTTTTCCGAGTGCTCATAGTGTTTATGCAGCAACCCTAGCCAGTCTTGCAATTTTGCTTTATCAACAACATTCATATTCTCGTAGCATCTGCCTGATGTCTTTTATCTGGTTCATATCTATGGGAATTTCCAGAGTATATTTAGGCGTACATTATCCAACAGATGTATTGGCAGGTTGGGGCATCGGCTTTTTATGGGTCGCTCTGATTTGGCTTGGATTCACACGAATTCATCAATGTAAAAAGCAATTTCATTTTTAGAAAAAAATCTAAAAGAGGTGGAAGAATGATGTCAGCTAAGCTTTGGGTTCCTACCCTTACTGCTTGCGCATTAGCAACAAGTATTGCACTTGTTGGTTGTAGCAATGACAAAAAGGATGCGCAGCAAGCTGCTGCTTCCCAACAAGCACCAATGGTTGAAGTTGGTGTAGTGGTTGCACAACCGCAAAATATAGAGAAAACCGTTGAACTCGCAGGGCGAACATCGCCTTATGAGGTTTCAGAGGTTCGCCCTCAGACAGGTGGGGTAATTTTAAAACGCTTATTTGCTGAAGGCAGTTATGTCAAAGCTGGGCAACCCCTTTACCAAATTGACTCTCGTGCTAACCGTGCCAGTGTAGAAAACTCTAAAGCATCTTTGCTTCAACAAGAAGCAAACTTGAATAGCTTAACCACCAAGATGAATCGTTATAACCAATTGGTTGGCATTAATGCGGTTGCTAAACAGGATTATGATGACCTTGTGGGTGAAGTTAAAGTTGCCAAAGCTCAAGTCGAAGCAGCACGTGCAGCATTAGATACAGCTCAAATCAATCTTGGATATTCAACCATTCGCGCACCGATTTCAGGTCAAACTGACCGTTCATCGTTCACTGCGGGTGCACTTGTCACCGCAGGACAAAGTGATGCTTTGGTTAAAATTCAACGCTTAGATCCAATCTATGTCGATATTACTCAATCAAGTAGTGACTTATTGCGTCTACGTCAAGAGTTGAAAAAAGGCAGCTTAGATAATAGCAACAACGCCAAAGTCAAACTCAAACTCGAAGATGGCAGTACCTATGCCAATGAAGGTAATCTCGCATTTGCTGATGCCAGCGTAGATACCAGCACAGGTAGTATTACGATTCGTGCTGTATTCTCAAATCCAGATCATTTACTACTTCCTGGTATGTATACAACTGCACAAATTGTGGAAGGTATCGTTCCAAATGCTTACCTGATCCCACAATTAGCGGTTTCTCGTAATGCAACAGGTCAAGCGAGTCTGTTTGTCGTGAATGCCAAAGGCGTTGTGGAAAGCCGCAATGTTGAAACCTCAGGCTCACAAGGTCAGAACTGGATTGTGACTTCTGGCTTAAAACCAGGTGATAAAGTGATTGCGGATGGCGTTGCGAAAGTCAAAGTCGGTCAACAAGTTAAAGCTACACCTTATCAAGCACCTGCTGCTGCACCAACAGTACCAAGCAATCCTGTTGCGCCTGCCGCTGCTACAAAACAGTCAAATGCATCTAAACATGAAGCACAAAACCATGCTTAAGGGGTAGATTGAATGGCTCGCTTTTTTATTCATCGCCCAATCTTTGCATGGGTGATTGCATTGGTCATTATGTTAGCGGGGGTAATCACGCTAACACAAATGCCAATTGCACAATATCCTACAGTTGCTCCTCCGAAAATTACCATTTCAGCAACATATCCTGGAGCATCTGCGGAAACCATTGAAAATACGGTTACGCAGGTCATTGAACAACAGCTTAACGGCTTGGATGGCTTGCGTTACATTAGCTCACAAAGCTCATCAAACGGTTCTGTATCGATTGCGGTCAACTTTAAACAAGGTGTTGACCCAAACATGGCGCAAGTACAGGTACAAAATAAGTTGCAGACTGCAACCGCATCGTTACCTGAGGCTGTACAACGTCAAGGTGTTACCGTTAAAAAATCAGGTGCAAGCTTCTTGCAAGTTGTTGCATTTTACTCACCAGATGACAGCTTAAGTGGCGCATACATCAAAGACTATGTAAATTCACATATTTCTGAACCACTTAGCCGTGTTGCAGGTGTTGGTGAAGTTCAAGTGTTCGGTGGTCAATATGCGATGCGTATTTGGCTAGATCCAGCCAAACTGACCAACTATCAATTGACTCCAAGTGATGTCAGCACGGCACTTGAAGCGCAGAATACTCAAGTTTCTGTAGGTCAGTTAGGCGGCTCTCCTGCGGTGAGTGGTCAAGTCATCAATGCCACTGTGAATGCACAAAGCTTATTGCAAACACCAGATCAGTTTAAAAACATTATTCTGAAAAATACCACTTCAGGTGCTCAGGTGCGTTTGGGTGATGTTGCTCGTGTTGAACTTGGCGCAGAAGACTACCAATTTGATTCTAAATACAATGGTAAACCTGCGGGTGGTGTTGCTATCCGTTTAGCAACAGGTGCAAATGCCTTAGATACGGCAAATAACGTCCAAGCGGCTTTAGCGAAGTTGCGTCCCAACTACCCTGCGGGTATGAAAGATACGATTGCTTTTGACAGTACACCGTTTATTAAACTTTCGATTGAAAACGTTGTTCATACACTGATTGAAGCAATTGTCTTGGTATTTATCGTGATGTTCCTGTTCTTACAGAACTGGCGTGCGACGATTATTCCAACCTTAGCTGTACCTGTCGTGGTCTTAGGAACATTTGCAATTATCAACCTGTTTGGCTTCTCAATTAACACCCTGACCATGTTTGCGATGGTACTGGCGATTGGTTTGTTAGTTGATGATGCAATTGTGGTGGTGGAAAACGTTGAGCGGGTGATGCAAGAAGAGCATCTCGATCCTGTTACAGCGACTGAAAAGTCGATGGGGCAAATTACAGGTGCATTGATTGGTATTACCAGCGTCTTAACTGCCGTATTTATTCCAATGTCGTTCTTTAGTGGAACAACAGGGGTGATTTACCGTCAGTTCTCAATTACGCTTGTCACTGCCATGATCCTCTCTTTGATTATCGCACTGACCTTTACGCCTGCGCTTTGTGCAACCGTTTTAAAACAGCATGATCCCAATAAGCCACAAAGCAACAGTATCTTTGCACGCTTCTTTAGAGGATTTAACAGCGGTTTCGACAAGCTGTCTCAACGCTATCAAAATGGCGTGAACCGTATGACACATAACAAAGTGTTTTCAGCGGTTTTCTATGCCATTGTGATCGGTTTATTGGGCTTCTTGTTCAAATCATTACCTACTGCATTTTTACCAGAGGAAGACCAAGGTGTGGTCATGGCTTTGGTACAATTGCCAAGTAATGCCTCATTAGAACGTACTGACAAAACTTTGGACACCATGACCGATTATTTCTTAAATAAAGAAAAATCGAGTGTGGCTTCTGTATTTAGTGTGGCGGGCTTCTCGTTCACAGGTACAGGACAAAACCAAGGGATTCAGTTCGTTAAACTGAAAGACTGGAGTGAACGTACCACACCAGACACCCAAATTGGAGCTTTGGTCGGTCGTGCTATGGCACTTAATGGCATGATCAAAGATGCATCCATGATCTTCCCATTACAACTTCCTGCGATGCCTGAACTTGGTACAAGTTCTGGATTTGACTTCATGTTGAAAGACGTCAATGGTCAAGGGCATGCCAAATTACTTGAAGCGCGAAATGCAATTTTGGGTATGGCCTCTCAAGACAAGCGTCTGATGGCTGTACGTCCAAATGGTATGGAAGATACTTCACAGTATAAAGTTCAAATTGACCAAGCCAAAGCTGGGGCAATGGGCGTGAGTCTGTCAGATATTAACAACACCATGAGCATTGCTTGGGGGGGTAGTTATGTCAATGACTTCCTTGACCAAGGTCGTATCAAGAAAGTTTATCTACAAGGTGATGCACCAAGCCGTATGATGCCTGAAGATTTGAACAAGTGGTATGTGCGTAACTCAGCAGGTACGATGGTTCCATTCTCAAGCTTTACTACAGGTTCTTGGACTTTTGGTTCACCACGTCTAGAACGCTATAACGGCGTATCATCTATGAACATTCAAGGTGCGCCAGCAGCGGGTGTGAGTTCTGGTGAAGCGATGCAAGCCATGCAGGAAATTATGCAAAAATTACCAGCAATGGGCTTAAAAGGCTTTGACTACGAATGGACAGGCTTATCGCTTGAAGAACAAGATTCTGGCAAACAAGGTCCATATCTATATGCTTTGTCATTGCTGATTGTTTTCCTATGCTTGGCAGCTTTGTATGAAAGTTGGTCTGTACCATTCTCAGTATTATTGGTTGTTCCATTGGGTGTGATCGGTGCATTAGCCCTGACTTTTGTTGGTCTGCTAATTCTGAAAAACCCGAATCTTGCCAATAACATCTACTTCCAAGTGGCGATTATTGCAGTGATTGGTCTCTCCGCGAAAAATGCGATCTTGATTGTTGAGTTTGCCAAAGAACTGCAAGAAAAAGGTGAAGAACTGTTTGAAGCAACCATGCATGCTGCAAAACTGCGTTTACGCCCAATCGTAATGACCACATTAGCCTTTGGTTTTGGGGTCTTGCCACTCGCCATTTCAACTGGTGCGGGCGCAGGTAGTCAGCACTCCGTTGGTTATGGTGTATTGGGTGGTGTCATCAGTTCAACATTACTTGGTATTTTCTTTATTCCTGTATTCTTCGTTTGGATTCGTAGTATCTTTAAATATAAACCAAAGAATACGCACATTCAGGAGCATAAATCGTGATGCAAAATATATGGTCTCTTACAGGTCGTAGCATTGCCGTCTCCACACTTGCACTTGCTTTGGCAGCCTGCCAAAGCATGCGCGGGCCTGAGCCTGTAGCAAAACCTGATATTCCAAATCAGTTTGCATCGCAAGCAGCAACAGGAACTTCTGTTGCTGAGCAAGGCTACAAAGATTACTTCTCAGATCCTCGCCTGTTACAAGTGATTGAGATGAGTTTGGAAAATAACCGTGATTTACGCACTGCAGCATTGAATATTCAAAAAGCGCAGTTGCAATATCGTGTTACAGAACTCAATCAACTCCCGACAGTGGGTACAGATGTTGACTATGCTCGTGGTAAAACACTCAGCTCAAGTTTAAGAACCGTTTCTACCTATCAAGTGGGTTTAGGTGTTACCTCTTATGAACTTGATTTTTGGGGACGTGTCCGTAGCTTAAAAGATGCAGCACTTGACACTTACCTGTCGACTCGCGCAGCCAAAGACTCGACCCAAATCAGTCTAATCAGCCAAGTCGCTGAGGCATGGGTGAGCTATTCCTATGCCAATGCCAATCTCAAACTGGCTAAGCAAACCCTCAAAGCACAGCAAGAATCATATAATCTCAACAAAAAACGCTTCGATGTGGGTATTGACAGCGAAGTGCCACTTCGTCAATCACAGATTTCTGTTGAAACCGCACGTAGTGATGTTGGCAACTATCAGACCCAACTCGAACAAGCCAAAAACTTGCTCGATGTCTTGGTTGGTAAAATTGTTCCGAATGAGTTATTGCCAACCGATACTGTGAAACAAATTACCTCACAGAAAGTATTGGCAGCAGGCTTACCAAGTGATTTGCTGAACAACCGTCCTGATATTATCTCTGCTGAATACCAACTTAGCTCAGCAGGTGCAAATATCGGTGCAGCAAAAGCAGCAATGTTCCCAACCATTAGCCTGACTGCAAATGCAGGTTTTGCGAGTTATCAGTTGAGCGATTTGTTTAAGTCAGGCTCAACCGTTTGGCAATTTGCACCTACGCTTGACCTGCCAATCTTTGACTGGGGCACACGTAAAACCAATGTCAAAATTTCAAAAGTCGATCAAGAGCTGTATTTGACGGCTTATGAAAAAGCCATTCAAATGGCATTCCGTGAAGTGAATGACGTTTTGGCAACCCGTGCACATATCAATGAACGTTTGGCAGCACAGCGCAGCTTGGTTCAAGCCACCAACAAGAACTATCAACTTTCAACGGCTCGCTTCCGTGCAGGAATTGATAACTACTTGACGGTACTAGATGCACAGCGTTCCAACTACTCTGCGGCACAAGGTCTACTGACACTTGAACAAACCAATCTGAACAATCAGATTGAACTTTATAAAACACTTGGTGGTGGTGTAAAAGCCAACACTTCAGATGAAGTAAAGTACCCTGCTTCAAGTGCCGAACGTAATCAGAAAAAATAATTCTCCCCATAAGAAAGCCCACGTTAACGTGGGCTTTCTTACATTTTCACTTATTTCACTTGCGCTTTACGAATCTGTTTATACAAAATGCTCGGTGCTAGACGCGATAACATTACACCCAGTTTTTCCTTACGCCCACCAATCACAATATATTCCTGTTTTTGCAGTAATGCTTTTACAGTCTGCTCAGCAAATTCATCGGCATCTAAACCCTGCTCAATCGCTTCATCTTGAAAACCTTGTGCTTCACCGTTACCTGTCAAGGCATTCAGCGACACATTGGTTTTGACAAAACCAGGAAACACTACAGATACATCAATCCCCTGTGCAGCGACTTCCGCACGTAAACTGTTTGCCCACATATGAATCGCGGCTTTGGCTGCCGAATACGTCGCACGATATTGTGTTCCGATCAATCCTGCCACACTGGAAATAAACACCACATGACCAGACTTCTGCTTCAGTAAAGTCGGTAAAACGGCTTTGGTCATAGCCACATGGGCAAAATAATCCACTTCCATGATTTTTCGTTCAGTTTCCATTGAGGTGTCTTGAATCAATGCACGCTGACTCAAACCTGCATTATTGATCAGCCAGTCGATTTTGCCTTTTTCGGCCAAAACCTGCTGTAAAGCCTGCTCAATTTGCAGCGCATTGGTAATATCTAGCGGTACACATAAATGCTGGTCTTGATTGGGTAGCAATGCTTTGACGCGTTGCAACTCACTGTCACGGCGCGCAGACAAAACCAGTTGCGCACCTAATTCAGCAAAAGCAATCGCCAAAGCCTGCCCAATGCCAGAAGATGCCCCTGTAACCCAAACCACTTGATCTTGCAGATTTTGTGCTTTCATCATGTACCTGTCGTTTAATGTGTATCACGAATCAAAAATTTCAGAAAATGATCGATATAATAGGGCGCAACATGTAAATCCACTTCATTCCCCAGTCCCTGCAAACGCTTATAGCCCATGTGCGTGGTCATTTGAATCACGCCATTTAAGGTTTTATCGACTACAAAATTAAAATCAAGCATTTCTTTGGGAATACGAATCAGATGTGTCACCCCTTGGTCAATAATTTCAGTCAGTGCATGAAAAGCAGGACTGATCTGACTGGCATCACCCGCCTGAATCTTTTCAATGAATGTTAAAGTTTGCTCAACCAGTGCATCGGTTACAGGATAGCGTAAAAACACCTGATCCTGTTCCACAACAATACATTTCGCAAAATAATTAACAATGCCCGCCAAACGCGCATTACTGAGCAGCGCCACCGACCACGGTAAATATTTTTTTAAGGCATCGAGCACATGCTGCACGACTTTTTCAGACTCTTGAGCGATCTTATGTCCTTCTGGACGCTGTACACGCTGCTTTTGCTGCATCAACAAATCGACAAATACCTGTTGAATAATTTGTACGGCAACATCGGCAAGAAGCTGCCCCAATTCATGTGCCAGTTTATGTTTGGTGGCAGCATTGAACTGCTGCTGTAATGTCAAAAACTCTGCATAACTTTGCGGGTTGACCTGCAAACTGACCACATACCCCATAGAAAATCCTGCTTCGAACATCCAATTTATCGCTTAACTGAACATTGTCGCATGATATGCCGCAGATTGCCGACGCTTTGTAGCTTAATCTTGTGGATTTTTTTGCTACAATGAAACCAATTTTTTTTGCACTTTTGATCTGTTAACTATGACTGACGCAACTGCGAATTCCGCTCAGAATATTGCTACAACTTACGATCCTACCGAGATCGAGAAAAAATGGTACCAAACTTGGGAAGAGAAAGGCTACTTTAAGCCCTCTCAGCAAGGTGAATCATTCTGTATCATGATTCCGCCACCCAACGTCACTGGTAGCTTGCACATGGGTCATGGTTTTAACAATGCCATTATGGATGCCTTGACCCGCTACAACCGTATGTCAGGTAAAAATACCTTGTGGCAACCGGGGACTGACCATGCGGGTATCGCAACACAAATGGTGGTTGAACGCCAACTTGCCGCGCAAAATATCAGCCGTCATGACTTGGGTCGTGAGCAGTTCATCGACAAAGTTTGGGAATGGAAAGAACAGTCTGGCGGTAACATTACCCGTCAAATCCGTCGCTTAGGTTCTTCTGTAGACTGGTCTCGTGAACGCTTCACTATGGATGAAGGTTTATCCAATGCAGTCAAAGAAGTTTTCGTAAAACTGCATGAAGACGGCTTGATTTACCGTGGTAAACGTCTGGTGAACTGGGACCCGAAACTGCAAACTGCGCTGTCTGACCTAGAAGTTGAGTCAGATAAAGAAGAAGCAGGTTCGCTATGGCATTTCAAATATTTCTTTGAAGATAAAAACCTACGCACGCACGATGGTAAAGATCACATCGTTGTCGCAACCACGCGTCCTGAAACATTGCTCGGTGATACTGCGGTTGCAGTTGCACTTGATGATGAACGCTATACGCACCTTGTCGGTCAGAACATTATTCTGCCGATTACAGGTCGTGCCGTTCCAATCGTGAAAGATGAATATGTTGATAAAGAATTCGGGACAGGCTGTGTAAAAATTACCCCTGCACACGACTTCAATGACTATGAAGTGGGCAAACGCTGTGAATTGCCAATCATCAATATTTTCAACAAAAATGCCGAAGTATTGGCTGAGTTTGAATACATTGCCAAAGCGGGCGAGCAAATTTCTAAAACCATCGCTGCACCAGCAGAGTACGTTGGTTTAGAGCGTTTTGCTGCACGTAAAAAATTGGTTGAACAAGCAGAAGCGGAAGGCTGGTTAGACCAAATTCAACCCTATACCTTGAAGCCACCACGCGGTGACCGTTCAGGTGTGATTGTTGAACCATTATTGACCGATCAATGGTATGTAAAAATCGCACCACTGGCTGAGCCTGCAATTGAAGCAGTGAAAGATGGTCGCATCAAGTTCGTACCAGAGCAATACAGCAACATGTACATGGCATGGATGAACAACATTCAAGACTGGTGTATTTCACGTCAGCTTTGGTGGGGTCACCGTATTCCCGCTTGGTACGATGCACAAGGCAATGTCTTTGTCGGTCGTGACGAAGCTGAAGTCCGTGCGAAAAACAACATTCCTGCTGATGTTGCATTGAGCCAAGACGAAGACGTACTGGATACATGGTTCTCTTCTGCGCTGTGGACATTCTCGACCTTAGATTGGACAGGTGATGCCAAAAAAGATGCGGAAAACTATTTCCTCAAGACTTTCCACCCGACAGATGTATTAGTCACTGGTTTTGACATTATCTTCTTCTGGGTTGCGCGCATGATCATGATGACCATGCACTTCATGAAAAATGAAGATGGCACGCCACAAGTTCCGTTCAAAACTGTGTATGTCCATGGTTTAGTCCGTGATGGCGAAGGTCAGAAGATGTCTAAATCTAAAGGTAACGTACTTGATCCATTAGACCTGATTGATGGTGTAGACCTTGAAACCTTGGTACAAAAACGTACTACGGGTTTGATGAACCCGAAACAAGCGGCGAAGATTGAAAAATCAACCCGTAAAGAATTCCCAGAAGGTATTCAAGCTTACGGTACAGACGCGGTTCGTTTCACTTTCTGTGCGCTTGCCAACACGGGTCGTGACATTAAGTTTGATATGAAACGTGTTGAAGGTTACCGTAACTTTGCCAACAAAATCTGGAACGCGACCCGTTTCGTGATGATGAATGTTGAAGGTCAAACGATTGGTGCCGAAGCGCGTCCTGATCTTTGGGAATTGCCTGAACAGTGGATCATCAGCCGTTTACAAAAAGCGGAAGCAGCGGTTCAGCAAGCCTTTGCAACGTATCGTTTAGACTTGGCTGCACAAGCGATTTATGACTTCATCTGGAATGAATACTGCGACTGGTATGTAGAGTTGACCAAGCCAGTGCTGAACGATGCTGAAGTGTCAGAAGAGCGTAAAGCCGAAGTTCGTCGTGTGTTATTGGCGGTGATGGAAGCATCATTACGTTTAGCACACCCAATTATGCCGTACTTGACTGAAGAAATTTGGCAAACGCTTGCACCAATGCTAGGTATTCAAGGCGAAACCATTATGCTTGCGCAGTACCCTGTGGCGAACCCTGAGCGTGTAAACGAACAGGCTGAAGCAGATATGCAATGGCTGCAAGGTTTAATTGGTGCGGTGCGTAACATCCGTGGTGAAATGGGCTTAGGTAATGCGCGTTTATTACCAGTGTTGCTTCAAAACACCACTGATGCTGAAAAAGCACAGATCACCCGTATTGAAGCATTGTTTAAAGCTTTAGCAAAAGTGGAAAGCATTACATTCTTGGCTGATGCTGAACAACCACCATTGTCTTCTTCATCTGTTGTGGGTCACGTATCTGTATTCGTTCCAATGAAGGGTTTAATTGACCCAAAAGCGGAATTGGGTCGTTTACAAAAAGACTTAGACAAAGTACAAAAGCAGCATGACCAAATTGCAACTAAACTGGGCAATGAAGGCTTTGTGGCAAAAGCACCTGCGGCTGTAGTTGAAGGTGAAAAAGCGAAATTGGCTGAGTTTGCTGACCAGTTAGCGAAGATTAAAGCGAATATGGAGCAGATTGCAGCACTTTAACGTGTTGTTAGTTTGATTCAAAAATCCCCTCAATTGAGG
>NZ_JAKLTL010000008.1:0-147007 GCF_022012315.1 Acinetobacter sp. ME22 | reverse complement strand
TCAATTGAGGGGATTTTTGAATCTATTAAATTAGAATTCAGTTATATAAAATATAAATAGGATTTTCTCATGACCGAAACACTAACGATGGCATATGGAGCATTAGTTCTCAGACCACTCATT
Source organism: Acinetobacter sp. ME22 (assembly GCF_022012315.1). Lineage (NCBI taxonomy): Bacteria > Pseudomonadati > Pseudomonadota > Gammaproteobacteria > Moraxellales > Moraxellaceae > Acinetobacter > Acinetobacter sp. ME22. The sequence continues at coordinate 146,884 of NZ_JAKLTL010000008.1, read as the reverse complement.
ACTGAAATTTGCAAAGATATATACAGTTTTACTAAAAAAACTGGTAGAACTTTTCTTGCACAAATGAATATAGAAAGTTCATCTGAAAAAATATTTTTGAGAATTAATAAAAACCTAATGATTAGAACAATTTATGATAGTAAGAAACCGCAGCATATCTCTGAATTTTATTACCCTACAAAAGTAAATTTACCAGATTCAAGTATACAAACATTCAACACTATTCGTGATTTAGATATAAAAGAAAATTTAATAATAGAAGGTACTGTTGGGCATGGAAAATCTATGCTTATGAGACATCTTACAGTTAATGAACTACTTTCCAAAACGTCTTTACCAATATTTTTAGAGTTAAGAAGCATACAAAAGACTGAAAGTTTGACTGATTGCCTTTGCACTTATTTGAGTGATATCTTAGAGGTTAATATAACAAATTCAAACTTTGATGCATTAGCTGAAAGTGGAAAAATATCTCTTTTTCTAGATGGTTTTGATGAATTAAATAAAGACCTAATCCCTAGTGTTATTCTTAAATTAGAACAATGGTCAGTAAAATTTCCTGACATGAAAATTATTTGCTCTAGCCGTCCATATAATTCTTTGCAAAATAGCCCATTTTTCTTATCTCTTACATTACATCCATACGATGAGCAGGATCAAATTGATTTTATTAAAAAATTAACAAGTGATCTAGAAATTTCAAAACAATTAGTACAAAAAATTGGAGAAAGTGATGTAGGTTTAAAAGATATTCTAAAAACCCCTTTAATGCTTACATTATTTGTCATGACTTATCAAACCAAGTTACAAATAGCATTATCAGTATCCGAATTTTATCGCGATATTTTCGATGTACTAATGAATAGACATGATTATCTTAAACTCCCATTTGAAAGAGCTAGATTTGTTGATGCCACCCAATCACAATTAGAAGATATATTTCAAGAATTCTGCTTTTACTCAAAGAATAATGGTAATAGGATCTCATTTGATAAGCAATATTTTTCTGAAGGCCTTACGGAAGCATGTAAAATATTAGAATTAAAATTCGATAGCAACAATATTATATCGGAATTAACAAAAAATATATGTTTAATTCTAAGAGATGGAAATGAATATAGCTTTATTCATAAAAGCATCCAAGAGTTTTTTGTAGCAAATTTATTAAAAAGTTTTGATACCTCTTTGTTAGAGAAATTTTACACAGATATGTTTAACTATGAGAATCACAATAAGTTTGAAGTCGAGCTTAGATTTTTAAGTGAGATAGACAAACTAAATTATTATAAATTTTTAGTTGTTCCATCAATTAACAATTTCTTTAAAGATACCAAATACATAGAAAAAAGCATTCAACCTTTTTTACAAAGTATTTTTGTAGTAGATAATAATGATGGAGACTGCACTGTTATTTTATTATTTGACTTTGATTACGAAAATAAATTCGGGTATATAAACACCACAATAATGCAGCATATATTTTTTTACCTTATATTCAAAACTGATGGAGCATCATCATTAAATATTTATTCAAAAAAAGAAAAAGGAATTTCTGATTTCAGTGTAAATGAACAACTTACTCTTCAGCTTAAACAAGTAATTTTATCTGACAAAATACTGGATCAGGCTTTTATGGCACTTGAAAATAAACTACGCGAAGCCCAAGAATACATTAAGTCTAAAACCGAACGAAGCTATACTATTACTAGATAAATTTACTATACATTTAAAATTATACTAATCCTCTCGCCAACAACGAGAGGTTATTTATCTCAATTTTCCTTTTAAATTTATTAAAAATTACCGTACGGTATAACTATCAACTATAACCTGTTATGTCATCTGCCTTTTATTACTGACAAAGAAAATCTTAGATTATTCAATTTCTGCCACAATCTATAAATATTTATACGACCCCATGCCCCAACAACATCTCTACCCCACTCACCTTTTTCATATACTTTAAACGCTCTTTTTCCCACTTCAACTGCTGCTTTAACTCAGCACAGTCAGCATCTACAGCTTTATACACATCACCAATATGCACATGCTCTGCTTTCACCTTCTTCGCCAACTGAAAAGAATCCAAAATTTCCGCAATTTGACTTTCAAGCTGCTGACTTTGAGCATCCAACGCCAATTGATAAAACTTCACTTGCTCAGGCGTGAGTTCTTTTGAAGTTACAGCCTTGTTCTGCTCAAGCTGTAACTGCATTTTCAGTAAATAAAACAAATCCTGCTGCTCATACGCCTGACTTGCCTTCTGAAACAACTCGGTTTTTTCTGCTTTCTTGCTTTCGTCTTGTTCACGGTCGGGGTGAATCATCGCGGCAATTTTTAAATATACGGTTTTGAGTGATTGCGCTGCCATTTGCTCAGCTTGTTCTCGTTTTTGTTGCAGCCGTTGCTGCTTGGCTTGTTCCCGTGCCTGTTGCTGCTCGGCAGCATATTGTTCAAAGTCTTGCTCTACCTCAAACTCATCTTGCTGAGGAGTTTCCTGATTTTCTAGACGGACATTCTGTGACTTTTTGCTTTTTTTAGCATTCGATTGCGCTACAACCTGCTGATAAAACGTATTGATTTGAGCCACTTGAGTATGTTGCTCGGCAGACAGAACTTTGGAATTTTTGAGGATTTTGCCAAGACTGGCAATTTTCTCATCCAGTTGCTGCATATCGGCTTTGGAAAATTCATGGCTATGCAGCATTGTCCAAAGCTGCTGCATTTGCTGAAACAACACCGTATGCAATTCGGCATAGATAGGGAAAAGTTTTTGGCGGGTGTGCTGCTGAATCTCATTCTGTGCATTTTGCCATGTCGCCAGACTGATTTTTTGCTGTTCAATTTTATCGATCAGGCGATTGAGCTTTTTCTGCTGTGGGGAAAGTTCAGTCTTTTTCTGTATCGTTACTTTGAGATCAGAAGTCATCGCCAATCACACTTGCAAAAGCAACACTATAGCAAGATTGGCGATGTGAAGCAGTCATATCTATGATTTGTCTATATTGAGCGATTCCTGAAAGGGTACAACCCGATTACGCCCTTGTGCTTTGGCAGCATATAAAGCTTGATCGGCACGACGTACTGCATCGTGTACGTCACGATCTCGCAATTGCACCTCACTCACGCCAATACTTAAAGTAATTGGATGATTTTCAATAATGACCGTATCTGCCACCGTGAGGCGAATTTTTTCAGCTAGGGTTACTGCACCTGCCAATGGGGTCTCAGGCAATAAAACCAAGAACTCTTCCCCACCAAAACGTGCAACAAAATCGGTCGATCTCAGCACGCTTGGCAATAGCTTCGCCACACTTTGCAAAACCAAATCACCGACTTCGTGCCCATAGCTATCATTCACCTTTTTAAAGAAGTCGATATCCATCAGCAATACCGTATAAATCTGTTGTGTCCGCTGTAACTGTTCAAATAAGTAGTCTAAATAATCATTGGAAGCACGGCGATTATGTAAGCCTGTCAATACATCATAACGCGCCAATTTCTCCAGTTCGATATTGGCTCGTTGTAATTCCTGAGTCCGCGCTTCGACTTTTTGCTCCAAGTTACTGTTCGCATCTTGCAGTTGTTGCTGCTGCGACAACAATGTTCCCGTCATGCTTTCCAGTGAATCGGATAAACCTTGAATCTCTCGAATTGTGGTTTTACTGCTGAAATGGACATCATGTTGCCCTTGTTGAATGGCTTTTGCCATTTTCTCCAAATTTTCAATCGGGCGACTAAAACTATTGGCAAGTTTATAGGTAATCAATAACAGTAAAATTGAGATGATAAAACCTACAATCATAATTTGATGTTGCAAACCACGTACATCCATCAAGGCAATTGCGACAGGTTGGCGAATCACCACATGCCAACCCAAATTGATGTTGGTTTTAGAAACCACGGGAATATCAACCGTTAAATATTCTTTATTTTCATGCCACTGATCAATAAAATAAGCTGGGCGCTGTGGATTAAATACAGGTGGTTTCACCAGTCCAATACTTTTAAAAGGATATAATACTTCCCCTTTTTGATTCAAAATAAAGACCTCAACCCCTTTTTCGGTTGCATCTTCTGAAAGTGCGCTATTCAGAACTTCTCCTGCCCAACTCCAATCTGCATGAGCTGCCAAAACGCCTCGCATTTGATGACTAACGGGGTCATAAATCGGTGCAGCAAAATCAATGAAGCGCATCGGTTCATTGGGATTAATCGCTTTAATTTTTTTGGCTAACAATACAGCTTTATGCACATCGCCTAAATAGACTTGCTTTGAGCCATGAATAAACCAGTCACGCTCTGACACATCTGCGCCTTCAAGTACACGATCAGCTGCGACCTCAACATAACCCTGAGGGTTGGCAACCCCAATCCACGCATAGTAACGATAAGACCTTTTCACTTGGTCTAGCTTTAACTGGACACGAGGATTATGAAAATCAGCCTCTGAAAAAAATGGGGATTCACCCAGCAGCATGATTTCCCGTTCACGTTCATTGAGGGAATTGGCTAAGGTACTACTAATACTTTTTGCAGAAATATATAAGGCTTGACCACGGGTTTCGGTCATTTGTTGTGAAGCCACTCGCCCTAAATATAAGGTAATCGATAAACCTAAAGTAAAAGACAGCGCAATAAATAAAATCAGTAACCGATCACGAAAGGAGTTAATTTTAAACCACATACTCGCTCCTATTTCGCAAGTGCTTATTTTTCATAAAATCAAAGCCATATCTACTTTTTCATTTTGCAGAGCATGATCCTCTTTAACAAACATACGAGGTAACTTTGCTCAATAATCAATATAAACAAAATGAATAATATCTGTTCAATTCGCGTATTAAAACATTGTTCAGTGCTGAGGGTAAAATAAAATCTTGAGTTTTTTAGTTGGAATATTAAAAATTAAAAAATATGATTTTAAATCAAAAATTTAAAAATAATTAAATCTAAAAATATATGATATGGCATCATTTAAATCATCTAAAACCAAAGTGTTTACAGCAACATTGCCATCGGCTTAAAAACAAATACTTATTTAAAGTGCTCAAGCGCTGTCCCTTTCACAGGATTACGCCGCCAATAGTGCGGTTGTAAAAACCGAAGCGCCAAACGCCACGGCGTCATCCAAACAATTTTGGCACGTGTTTTACGATTTTCACTGACTTGCTGTGCCAAATACTGGCATACCAACTCAGGCGGATCGATGACAAACATAAATAACCATTTCATTTTATGCCAGTTTTTAGCATCTCCCTGCTGCCATGATGAAATCAGCAAATCTGTTACGACCATTCCGGGGCTGAGCACACCAACCTGTATAGGCGTGTGACGTGTTTCTTTATAGAGTGCATGACTAAAATAATTGACCGCACGTTTTGTGGTGGCATAAGGTGTCATCCCTGCACTCCACTCACCATGACTGCCCCAACCTTCCATATTAAAGATTTGCCCAAAACCCTGTTTCAGCATACCTTTGAGTGCAACCTGCGCCCCAAGCATTGTGCCTAACAAATTGGTTTGAACCACCTGCTGTAAATCCTGTGGTGTAAGTTCAGCAAATGCATGGGCAGGATTGCATGTGCCTGCATTATTAATCCAAACATCGACCCGCGAAAATTGATCTAAAGCACTTTGCCACAGGTGTTGTAATTGCTCAGACTGGGTGACATCACAGCATTGTCCCCAAATGCAGTTGCGACCCTGCTGTTGCTGTAATTGTTGAACTGCTGTTTGTAGCTGTGTCGCATCGCGTCCTGAAATCACCACAGACCAGCCCAATCTTAAAAAGGCTTGCGCCAAACCCAACCCAATACCGCGTGTTCCCCCCGTAATGACCACACAGCGTTGCGTTTTAAGGGGTATTTTATTGTGCTGAATCTGTAGGGTCACATTTTATTCCTTATTGTTAAGCCACCCACCAAATCATGAATGGTAAAGTGATCGCAGCGCATAGTGTCTGCATACTGATTACGGCAGCCATGAGCTGACTATCACCATGCAATACCTTGGTTAAAATATAAGAAGCGGAAGCTGTTGGCAATCCAAAGAAAATTACTAAAATCTGTAAACTGAGTTGAGGTAAAGCCAAAGCATGTGCCACTGCATAAGCCAAAGCAGGCATCAACAGCAAGCGGGCGAATGTATCTAAACACAATACCCAAAAATCTTGATGCAGTTGTTTAAACTGCAAAGCTGCACCTACACAAAACAGCCCCAAAGGCAGGCTCGATGCTGCACTAATTTTAAGGACTTCGTGAATACCCTGCCAAATTGTAACATTCAGCAGATTTAAACTGATTCCAACCGCACAAGATAAAATTAACGGATTTTTGAGCAAAGAGAATAATACGGGACGTAATGCCATATGCTGACGTTCCATCAGCGATAATACCGAAATGACATTCACCACAGGAATGCAAAGTGCTAGCAAGACCGCCAAAATCGCCATGCCCTGTTTCGCATATAAAGCCGTCACCAATGCCAGACCAATATAGGTATTGAAACGCACCATACTCTGCATATGCACCCCAAAACGTGCGGCAGACATCGGCTTAAATATCCGCAGTGCATATAAAAATGTACTTGCCAAAGCCACGACCACCAACATGCTCAGAATAGGGCGTTTAAGTTGGGAAAACTCAATGTGTGCGGTTAACGTTGTGTGCAGCAGTAGCGCAGGAAATAGCAGATAATAATTCAGCTTCTCTGCACCTTGCCAAAACCCATCTTCAAAAAAATGCATTTGCTTTAGTCCATAACCTGCCGCAATCAGCACGATTAATGGAATTACCGCCAACATCATTTGCTGCAACATGCTTTGCCTCAGCACTTCATCTTGAAAAAGATCAAGTTTAAACAAGATTTTGACTCATGCTAAAATGAGTTTTTCCTCATGAAGTCGTGCCTTGCCATGACCTTTAGCCAATTAGAAATTTTCGCATGGATTGCAGAACTGCGTAGCTTTACCGCAACCGCAGAAAAATTGGGTATTACTCAATCGGCTGTATCACATGCACTCAAAAGTTTGGAACAAGACTGGCAGGTTAATCTGATTGCCCGCCATAACAACCAAGTCGAACTCACCGCAACAGGGCAACAGCTCCTGATTCATGTGAAAGAATTGCTGAGTATTTCACACACGTTAGAGCAAGAAGTACAAGCTTTACACGGGCTTAATCAAGGTACGCTACGCATCGGCTCTTTTGGTGCATCATCTTCAATTTTGCTTTTGCCTGAAATTTTAGACATCTTCCAGCAGCAATATCCCAACATTGAAATTTATATTGATGAAGGTGATGATCAGGAAGTCTGTCAGTGGCTTCAGGAACGGCGAATTGATGTTGGTTTTGTTTTATTGCCCAATACCCAGTTTGATTGTGTACCATTACTGAATGATATTTTTGTGGCGCTGATTCCCAAGACCCATCACTTGGCAGCATACACTACGATTCAGCCCGAACAACTGGCACAAGAAGCCTTTATCATGACTTTGGCAGGAAGCCAGAAACAGGTCGAGTTGATCTTTCAGCAGTTTCAGGTGCAACCTAAAATCAGATATCGCATTTCCCAGATTCTCAGCATCATCAGCATGGTCAACAATCAACTTGGAATTTCTGTGGTTTCCGATATGGTGTTGACGCATAAATTATTGGCGCTTTATCCCAATGTGGTGAAACGTCCATTTTCGCCCAATTTAAAACGCAGTATTGGACTTGCGGTTAAAAATAATAAACATCTCAGCCCTGCCACTAAAGCATTTCTTGAAATTGCCCAGCAGGTCTGGAAAACCATCTAAGGTCAATTCATTGATTCCCACATTCTTTATGTTGTTCTAAACATCAAATAATTCAATCATTTGTTAAATCAAAAAAATAATGATGAGAAAAATGCCACATAAAACATTAAAAATTGTCAGCATCATCGGCAAGTCAGTTCGATAACCTTCGATTAGCTCCACAGGATTGAGTGACTTTAGTGCAGTTTTATACTGCTGTGCTGACCACAGACTCAAACTCATACCACATAGAATAATAATGACTGCAAAAATTTTGCTGATCAGCGTTTTAAGTGCATAGTTTTGAGGATCAAGGAAATGTGCAAGTACGGTTGAGCGTTCTAAAAGAAATCCAAAAGCAATAAGCCCCAAACTACTACGATTCCATGCCAGTAAGGTGCGCTCCAAAGCTAAAAATACACGAGGATCTTGCAAATTGGACATTTTTCCCTCTTGTTTAAAGAAATACGATGAACTTGAAAACTTTATTATGCCTGCCAAATGCATTTCATGAACCCATAAAGATCATGGTCACATCCAATCATTAAGCACTATTTTTGTGCCATTTTTCCGTTTTAGTGCATAAAATGCCTTATATCGAGTCTTATGTATTTTTAGATTTTCATGATTAAAATTTCCATCAAATGATTTCTATATTGGTGCAATCAGCATCGCTATACTTGTGCATATTTCCAAATTAGCACTATTTTTAAGCGACCATAATGCAAAATTTCGATATTTTATTCTTATTGCTCGGTGCAGTTCTGGTTCTAGCCATGCATGCTGGCTTTGCATTTTTAGAACTTGGTACAGTTCGACATAAAAATCAGGTCAATGCATTGAGTAAAATTCTATCGGATTTTGCTATTTCTGCGATTGCTTACTTTTTTGTGGGTTATTATATTGCTTATGGTCAGCACTTTTTCCATACGGGCAGTGTTTTAGCTGAACAACATGGCTATAACCTGATGCGTTGTTTTTTCCTGCTCACTTTTGCTGCTGCTATCCCCGCAATTATTTCTGGCGGTATCGCAGAGCGTGCCAAAATGCGAACTCAAGCCATCGCAACCCTATTGCTGGTCGGATTGGTTTATCCTTTCTTTGAAGGACTGATTTGGAATGGGAATTTCGGTTTCCAAAACTGGTTACAGCAAACCTTTGGCGCAAGCTTTCATGACTTCGCAGGCTCAGTCGTTGTCCATGCAATGGGCGGTTGGATTGCATTTGCTGCGGTCATTTTGCTGGGTGCACGCTATGGGCGTTATCGTAAAGATGGCGCTGTGGCAGCTCACCCACCGTCATCTATTCCATTCTTAGCGCTTGGTTCATGGATTCTCATGGTGGGCTGGTTCGGTTTTAACGTGATGAGTGCGCAGCGTTTAGATGCAATCTCAGGACTGGTTGCCATCAACTCACTGATGGCAATGGTGGGTGGTACCATTACAGCCAATTATATGGGCAAAGATGACCCTGGTTTCTTGCACAATGGCCCACTTGCAGGCTTAGTTGCGATCTGCGCAGGCTCAGATATTGTTCACCCAATTGGCGCTTTAGTGATTGGTGGTATTGCAGGTATCGTATTTGTCAAACTGTTTACATATACCCAAAATAAACTCAAGGTCGATGATGTTTTAGGCGTATGGCCAATGCACGGTGTATGTGGTGCATTGGGTGGCATTGCTGCGGGTATTTTTGGGCAAACAGCATTAGGTGGTTTAGGTGGTGTGTCTTTCGTTGCACAAATCATTGGTACACTCCTAGCAATCGTGATTGCTCTTGCAGGCGGATTCGGTGTTTATGGCTTGCTCAAAATCACTATGGGAATTCGCTTAACCCAAGAAGAAGAATATCGCGGTGCTGACTTATCTATTCATAAAATTTCAGCAAATGCTGAAGAAAATAAGTTTTAAATTTCAAAAATTACCTCAACAATGTGAATGCTAAATTCAGGACTACCTCCGAATATTTTGGTGATAGTCCTATACTTATTTTGCAAACTGAGATACATTTTCAATCCGATTTGTTTTGTTTACTGCCTAAATTAGGTGTCGTTGTTTGCATGCCCAAATATCAAGATTTTTTAGAACATACGGTTTCTAACCAAAGCCGCTCTATTCAACCGTATGTGATTGATGGCTTAAAAGTATGGCTTAAAAAAGCATCAAAACGGCATCCTTGGTGGTTATATCTGCCATTACAATGGTTCTCTAAACTCCTTAATATGCAGATTCTAGCACCCGTACCTAACTATGGTGGTTCAGATGCTATTCGATGTGAAGCTCAACGTATTCGCCAGCTCGAAAAAATTGGGGTTTCTGTGCCAAAAGTGCTAGCAGAATCTGATACGGGTTTACTGATTCAAGATATTGCCAATCATGACCAGCAACTCATGCAACTCGACCACGCTTTGGCACGTGAACCAGATTTCAGCAAACGTAAACAACTTTTTGAAACAGCAGTTCATGCACTAAAGAAAATTCATGCGAAAAATTGCTATTTAAGTGAAGCATTTGCACGTAATATTTTAGTCGATAGCCAGCAGAATATTTCATTTATCGATTTTGAAACTGACCCTCATCAAACTTTAGACTTAGAAACCTGTCAGGCGCGTGACTGGCTTTGTTTATTATTTTCTACAGCATTTCGTTTTAATGATCAGGAACGCCCAAGCATTGAACAACTGATCAAACATGAATTGAAAGACCGACAAGATATTTTATTTCAACTTCACAAAGTAGGACATCGCTTTGCTTGGCTCAATCGTGTTGGTGTTGAGAAAACAGGCAATGATGGTAAACGTATGAAGGTTTTTCTAATTTTCTTAAGCAATCTCAAAACTGAAGATTAGTCATTTGCAGCCAAATGTGTCGGCAACTCCACCAGTACTTGTAAACCACCTAACTCCAAACTACGGTCGAAGCGCAGTGTACCACCCACATGTTGAATTGCCTTTTGTACAATCGACAAGCCCAAACCGCTTCCAACTTCTAAATGGTGATGGACGCGATAAAAACGCTTGAGTACCTGTTCATACTGCTCTTGAGGAATTCCTGGGCCACTGTCTTCAATACACACATAGGCTTTTTGCTGTTGTGAATCAGCATAAACCGAAATATTGATAACACCTTCGGCAGGTGTATATTTAATCGCATTATCAATTAAGTTATAAACAATCGAATGAACAGTCGGTTCATAACTTTGTAGAATAACCTGATCATTACGTTCAAATCCCAAGTCAATTTCTTTCTCCATCGCTAAATTCATGAGCTGTTCAACACAGTTCAGTGCTACATCATTCAGACGAAATTTTTTGGACATTTCCATGCTATTGACCGAGGCATCCTGCTTCGCCAATGCCAGTAACTGACTCACTAAATGTTGAATTCGAGCCAAACCTTTACTGAGATTGATGAGCGCTGTATTTTCAGGAAAATCGCGCAAGAGAATTTTAGTTTGTAAATTCAATGCCGTAATTGGAGTACGCAACTCATGTGCGGCATCGGCTATAAACTGCTTCTGCTCTTGCTGAGTTTTAGAAATTCGATCAAATAAATAGTTGATTTCATTCACTGCAGGCAACAACTCAATAGGATATTGCTCTTCTTGAATATGACTTAACTCATTTGAATCACGCTGAGCCAGTTCATTTTTTAAATCATCTAATGGTTTTAAACTCCCTCGAATAATCCAAAAAATAATAAACAGCACAAAAGGCATAATCAAAATGTAAGGCAATACCATACTTCCTGCTAGCTCTAAAGCCAAAACCTGACGTGTTCGCTCATGCTGGCTGACTTGGATCTGAAACTTGGCTGTAGGTAACACATAGGTGTACCATGTACCATTGTCTGTTTCATGCTGATAAAAACCTGCCTTATTTACCCGAGGGACAAGCAAATCATTGGTTTTTAATTGATTAATATCATCATATGACCAAATATCCATAAACAGTTCCTGACGCTCATATTCATGATCAAGATTAAAACTGCTATGGGTACTTTTTAAGTTGAATGTAGTCGCTCGGGTTGCCAAAAATTGCATTTGGGTATCGAGAATGCGGGTCAGTTCTTTCAAGGCAATATGGTAAGTCGAAAACATCAAAATACACGCCATCACCAGACTCAAGAGTGACGTCAATACAACCAGTTTTGAGCCTAATGACTTACGTTTTTGCATCTTATCTAACTCAGTTATGCCCTAAACGATAGCCTAAACCACGAATCGTTCGGATAAAATCTTTACCTAATTTGGCACGCAAGTGGTGAATATATACTTCAATCGTATTACTCGACACTTCACTATCAAAATCATATAGCTTGTCTTCCAAATTTGACTTAGAAAAAATCTTATTGGGATGCGACATCAACGGAGTCAAAATTGCCCATTCACGGTTGGACAGTTCAATTGTTTGTCCCTTAAATTTGGCAATATGCTGTTCAATATCTAAAATCAAATCGCCATTACGCAATACTTTGTCATTACTTGGTGCTTTAATTCCCACACCTGCACGGCGTAGAAGCGCCTGAATACGCGCAAATAACTCCTCAAATTCATAAGGTTTGACCAAATAATCATCAGCACCCTGATTGAGACCATCAACACGGTTTTCAAGCTGATCTCGTGCTGAAATAATCAATACAGGAATTTGGGTACGTTGACGAATCTGCTTGAGAACCTGCATACCATCCATCATCGGCAAGCCAAGATCAAGCAACACAATATCAAAAGTTTGCTTAGATAATTCTGTCAGACCATCAACACCATTATTGACCCACTCAACATCAAAACCATGATATTTCAATAAGGTGATGGTGGACTCTGCAATCATGAAGTCATCTTCAATAATTAAGATCTTGGACATGCGATGCACTCTATTGACAATTTATGGGTTGGCACACTGTGCCAACATATTTAGTTTAGGTTGAATGGTTTGACTTTCAACATCGAGCAACCCCAGCAAAGTTGGGAATAAGTTGTCCTGCCCTCGTTTGGCTTGCCGCTGTTGCATCAGACAAGCCACTTGTTGTGGGCGTGAACGTTGCCATTCGGGAGAAAACCACATCATCATTGGAATATGTGTTTGTTGTGATGGTGCTAATGCATAAGGTGCACCATGCAAATACAAACCATTTTCCCCTGTTGACTCTCCATGATCCGATAAGTACCAAAAACCCGTTTGATATTTATCATTTTGGGCTAATACGCCAATAATTTTGCTTAAGATATGATCTGTATATACGATACTATTATCATAACTGTTGATCAATTTGCTTCGTTCACAGCTCTGAATCGCAGTGGTATCACAAATTGGCTGAAAAGGTGCAAACTCAGGTGTTGTCCGTTGATAGTATGCAGGGCCATGACTGCCAATTTGATGCAACACCACCAATTGTGGTCTGTGATCAGTTGCAGGAATCTGCTCTAAATAACGTTGTAAACTTTCAAGTAATACCCCATCTAAACAGTAATCACGATTTTCACAATATTTTTTCTTAATATCATCAGGAATTACGAAATTATTGACGCGATTACAAACCCCTTTACAACCCGAATCATTTTCGATCCATGTAATCTGATAACCTGCACGTTTGGCAATATCCAGTAAGCCTTCTCGATGCGATGCCAAACGTTCATCATATTCTGTCCGTGGCATACCTGAGAACATACATGGAACTGAAACTGCTGTTGCTGTGCCACAAGAACTGGCTTGGGTAAAATTAATTAATCCTGTGACTTTTGCCAATTCAGGATTGGTATTTTTGCCATAACCATTTAATGAGAAACTTTCAGCGCGCGCTGTTTCACCAACCACCAAAACCATTAATTTAGGCTTCTGATTTACAGTGGCTGCTGTATTATGCCGAGCATCCAAACCATATTGCAGCAAAGGCAAAGGTTTATAGGATAACTTTTTATAATAACTTAGTCCTGAGCTAAACACATTATTGGGTGAAATCAGGTTTTTCACCTCACGATGCCCACGAAATAATGAACTAAAATTAATATAATTTAAGTAAACTGCACCACCTGCCAATGCAACAGCGACAATAATACTCCCGAACTTTTTACCCAGTAGTGGCAATAAAGTATCTTTTTTGACAGGCAAAATGATTACAACGCCAATCGGTAAAACGACCATCAGCACAAACCACACTAAATATTGCCAAGAGAGCAAATTTAATGCTTCGGTATGATCGGTTTGCATCATATTTTGAATCTGTTCTGGAGTAATCATAATCCCCATACTATTCACAAAATATGCGCTGCATCCCCCAATAAACAGCAAAAGACAGGCAATCCATTTTTTATTCCACTGCCAAGATAAAATCTGCATAAAAATGAAATAATATAGTGTTAAAACTAAACCCAATCCAATTGCAAAAATTGCACTGTGTGCCCCTGTTAAATCAGCATAATGTAAAGATTGCTGATAAAAGGTAAAATTGAGCGCAAGCGCTAACCATGCCGCAATAATAAAATTGAAGCGACTCAGGCTGATTGGTTTAAGTCGAGTCTTAACCTGACTAAAAATTTTCAACATATTTATTCTTCCGCAAGGAACTTGCAATGTATAAGGACTAACTTAAAAAACACTTAAACAATAACTTATAGACGTCATGGCGGTTTTTTAGCTATTTCTTTAGTTATGATTTAAATGCTAAAAAAAGCTTCAGATATTTTTCTAATATATTATCAAATTAAAAATATTATTGATCAATCAATCTATTTAGAATGAAATAGGCATAAAAAAACCGCAGTCAATTGACTGCGGTTTTAACTTAAAATTCTAGAAAAAGAATTAGAAGCTATATTTTGCCATCAAGTTTACGCGATTGATGTCACCTTTATCACCCGCAAAAGTTTTACGTTGACCATTGGTGTATTCAGCACCTAAATCTAGATTTTTAACAGGTGACCAAATAATGTTTGCAATCGCATTGTATAAAGTCTTGTTATTAGACTGGTTTGCGCGTGCATATGCATTATCATCTTTAAACTTCATACCTGCTACAGAGAAAGTTGAACGCCATTGTGAATTCCACTTACGTTGGTAACCCACTTGTGCAGTATCAAACTCACTTAAATAGATATTGTAATCACCATTTGAAAGCGTTGTAGCGTAAGCTGAATTACCTTGTCCAGAATACAGCATGTACTTACTATCACCTTTTACATGATAATAGTTAGCCATAATTGCATCCTGTGAAGTAAGTTGATACTTACCACCAACACCTACACCCCAACCCCATTTTTCTTCATCGTTATTATCATTCGAAGATACACGATTTTCATGTGCCAAAGCATGGAGTTGTAATAAACCTTTCTTATCAGCAGTTGCTAAATCGTAACGAGCAGTAACCGCAGGTAAACGTTTACCACCTGTTGAAGTATTATCTTCTTCAGTGATTTGACCACTTTCTAATGCAAGAAGTAATTTTTGGTTTGTTGTTACAGGTTGTGTGTAACGTACCTGAACGTTACGTTGAGTCCCTGTCCCCATTGGGCCTGTAAAGTCAATTAGATCAGGTGCTGTATCAGTATTTACAAATGGAGAAGTCGTTTGACCCACTAACCATTTCCCTAAAGATAAATACGCATGACGGACACGGAATGAACCATTGCTGTTATTATCGCTTGAACCCGCAAAATCTGCTTCAATTTTACCAGTTAAATCACCATATTCAGTTGGACGTACAATGTCTAAACCAATACGTGAAGTTGCTGCTGTAGTATTTAATGCGCCTTTAGTTGCATTTGCTTTATTTAAAGGTACAGAACCTGTTTTATTTGCATAGGTTGTACTTGAATTAGTACCATCAAAGTCATACGCTGCATCTACACGAACGCTACCATAAATTTTAAGCTGAGTTTGACCGTCTGGTAGTGTGATCCAACCTGGTTTTGTGCTCGCTGCCACTGGCGCTACAACTGGAGCTGGTTTTGCTGCTGCAATTTCTGCTTGTTGTTGCAATTGCACTGCTTGTGATTGTTGTTGGCTAGAAAGCTGTTGCACCATTTGTTGCAGTTCAGCAACTTGCGCTTTCAAATCTGCAACTTGTTGTGTTGTTGTTGCAGCATGTGCTGAACCAAGTGTTCCCCAAGCTAAAGCTGCACCCACTGAAAGTGCTAATGTTTTTACCTTGACCACAGTATTCTCCATTCCAATAAAAACTTGTTGTTTTGAAAGTATCGCTACTATTCCAAACTAAGGTAACAAAATTATGACAATCCCTTAAGAAATTTAATCTTCGTTACTTATTCCATATATTTCTATACAGCTTAAGTCGTAGAATCTCACAAAAAAATAACGTTAAATTCACTTTTTTCCAAGATCAATTACGAAAAAAATTACTTTTTTATAATTTTCGTCTAGTTTTCAAACATGATTCTCATTTCATATATCCATTTTTCCACTTAAAAATAAGATATAAACTTATAAAACCAATTAAAACTACACAACCACTCATTTTGCTATAGCCTATATATTGTGTGACAATTCCACCTAAAAAATAAAAAAACCCATTCATCAATGCCATAACAGAAACTTGTAAAGTAAAATCAGTTGCAGCATATTCCATACGGCAATACTGCATAATTAATGTAAATATAACCACCAGTAACATGGCGGAGCAAAACTCTTCAAAAGCATGTAATAGATAAATAAGAAAATGCGAAACAACATGCTGTGACTGCAACTCAATGGCAAGCCAAACCATACCCAATAAGCTTAATAATTTCATACTACTCAGCCAAATCAATGCCTGATCTCTTCTAAGAAAACGCAACATACCAGCCGCGACACAAGCGCCTATCAGGGCAGCAACCGCACCAAGTATTGAGATAAAAAGCCCAATTTGTGATAAAGATAAGCCTAGATCAACCATCATGGTTTTTGACATAGGCCCCAGTAAACCATCCGCAATTTTAAAACTCAACAAAACCAACAACCACATTAATTGTTGTTTTTGTTTAATAAAATAATCAAAATAGATTCGCCAACTTCGTTGGCTTATCGTATTACTTTTCAAATGATTGAATGATGCTGAATGCTGTCGATAAAAGAGAATCGGAATTGTATTGAGTACAATCAATACAGCCAAACCCAAAAAACTATTATGCCACCCCCAAATCCCCACAGCCCACAACATTGCTCCGCCTCCCACAATAAAACCGAGCCGAGAGCCAATGACCTGTAAAGCATTTCCCCAATGCTGTTGGTGTTTATGAAGAAGATGAACCGCGAGACCATCTGTCGCAATATCTTGGGTTGCACCTGCACTATTGAGCAAAAACAACACAATAAAAAATACGTAGAGCTGAGTGAATTGTTGTAAATTTGAAATAGATAAATTTGCAAGAATAATTAAAAGAATAATACTAAAAAATTGAGTCCATAAAATCCAAAATCGAAAGCGATGTCTTTGGTCAATCCATGGCGCCCACAATGCTTTAAGTGCCCAAGGCAACATCAACAAACCGAATCCACCAATTTTTGCCAATGACACCCCTTCTGCACGTAACAACACAGGTAAAGCATGTGTCATAAAGCCGACAGGTAAGCCCTGCGCCCAATACAATGTAAATAAAAGCAAATAAATGTTGGGTATTTTATTGTCCATGCGATCCTAAACAGCTCAGTGATGATCTATCTATTTGTAATATATTAAACAGTTTAAAATGCTTCATGGTTAAAATCGCATTGAAGCATCATATGAAATGAGACGTTTGCTGTGGCGATGACTAAGAGGCACATTTACACTCAGACCGTAGACAGCATTTTTTAATACATCCTCAACACACCATCATTTAAATTTAGAAAAAAGTGAAGCCAAGAAATGGCTCTTCTCCCCATTTACGCAAACTTTTGTAAAAATACTGGTTAATATTTGTTTTTTTTGCTGAGATATGCGCTCCCATTTTTCATGCATATAATACCGTTAATATGATACTTAAAATAACACGTTGGTCTTGTATTGCCTTATTGGGCGCAGGGCTGTTGGGATGTGATACAACAGGTTCAAAAAAAACGCTCATTCCAACCATTAAACCTCGTGAACCTGTGATTGCCCTTGCCTTAGGCGGTGGTGGTGCCAAAGGTTTTGCACATATTGGGGTGATTAAAGTTCTTGAATCGCATGGGATTAAACCCAAGATTGTTACGGGAACCAGTGCAGGAAGTTTTGTCGGCAGTATTTATGCTAGTGGTAAAACGCCATATCAGTTGCAACAACTTGCCATGCAACTCAAAGAGTCAGACTTACGTGATCTCACTTTTAACCGTCAGGGCATCGTACTTGGGCAAAAACTCCAAGATTATGTCAATGCCAATGTTGGCAATAAGCAAATTCAGCAATTTCCAATACGTTTTGCAGCTGTTGCCACTCGCCTAGACAACGGTAAAAAAACTGAATTTATTCGTGGTAATGCAGGACAAGCTGTTCGCGCATCTTGCAGTATTCCCAATGTCTTTGTTCCTGCAACGATTGCAGGTGTAAAATATGTCGATGGCGGACTTGTCAGTCCAATTCCTGTTGGTACAGCGAAAAGTATGGGGGCAGATATTGTGATTGCCGTTGATATTTCTGCCCGTCCAACAAAAACAGGCGCAGGAAACATGCTGGGTTTACTGGATCAAACCATCAATATTATGGGACAGCAAAGTATTAACCAAGAATTACAACAAGCGACTGTGGTGATTCAACCCAAAGTTGGGAATTTAGGTGTGCTCGATTTAAGCTCAAGTCAAAATGCCATTTTAGAGGGTGAACAAGCCGCTCAGCGTAAAATGCCAGCGATCGAAGCTGCGATTGCCAACTTCAAAAAATCTCCTGCTGCACTACGCCCTGCACCTCGTGCACGTTTTTAAAAACATTCAATAAACATATTCTTTAGCTGCATCATCTGCTACATTAGTGGATGATGCAGTTTTTGCAAATAAAACCAATAAATAGAGACGACTTATGCATATTGTATTAGAGCCTTGGCACTGGATTGTTTTAGGCGTTGCTTTAATGCTGATAGAACTGGTCGTGCCTACTTTTGCCGCCATTTGGTTTGGTATCGCAGCAATTATGGTCAGTATTTTATATTGGCTTTTCCCTTGGATGGGCTTTGCCACACAAATTGTGACGTGGACTGTTTTATCTATTTTATGCACGATTCTTTGGTTTAAATTTATCAAGCCATTATCAATTGATAAAACTAAAGCAGGTCTACCACGTGAAGCGACAATTGGGCAAATTGGCATGGTCATTCAGACTGATTTGAATCATGAACAAATCAAAGTTCGCTTTTCTCTCCCTGTATTGGGAACAGATGAATGGTTATGCCGTAGCACTTCCTCTCATTTACAAGTGGGTGACCGTGTCATTGTGACTGATATTTTAGGCAATGATCTTTTGGTTGACGCCTACTCATCACAACAAGGAAAATAAAAATATGAGCGCAAGCATTATTGGTTTAGCACTGTTAGCTTTTGTTGCAGTGACAATTTTTAAAGGTGTCAGAATTGTACCGCAAGGTAACAAGTGGATTGTGCAGCGTTTGGGAAAATACCATACGACCCTTGGGCCGGGTTTAAGTATCATCATTCCTTATATTGATGATATTGCATACAAAGTGACCACTAAAGATATTGTCTTGGACATTCCTTCCCAAGAAGTAATTAGCCGCGACAATGCAGTATTGCTGATGAATGCAGTGGCATACATCAACCTCACTACCCCAGAAAAAGCGGTGTATGGGATTGAAAATTTTAATATTGCCATTCAAAACCTAGTTCAAACCTCATTACGTTCGATTGTTGGTGAAATGGATCTTGATGATGCCTTGTCGTCACGTGACCACATTAAAGCCAAACTGAAAGCTGCGATTTCCGATGATATTGCAGATTGGGGAATTACCTTAAAAACCGTTGAGATTCAAGATATTCAACCGTCTTCAACCATGCAGGCGGCAATGGAAGCCCAAGCAGCAGCGGAACGCCAACGTCGTGCAACAGTCACCAAAGCAGATGGTGAAAAACAAGCTGCGATTTTGGAAGCGGATGGTCGTTTAGAAGCATCACGTCGTGATGCAGAAGCTCAGGTGGTCTTGGCTGAAGCTTCACAAAAAGCCATTGCCATGGTCAGCTCTGCTGTAGGTGATCAAGAAATTCCAGTGTCTTATTTGTTGGGTGAACAGTACATTAAAGCCATGCAGGATATGTCGAAATCCAACAATGCTAAAACTGTGGTTCTGCCTGCCGATGTGTTGAATACCATTCGTGGGATTATGGGACGTGACTTAAAATAATCTCTCAGAAAATAAAAAAGCGGCGAATGCCGCTTTTTAATGTGCTCTTGCCAGTAAAAACTGGGTAATTGCATGGAGTTGCTGTGCATCTTCACCAAAATGGCTTAAGGCTTGTAGCGCTTGATCATGCAGTTGCTGTGCATAGGCTTGTGCAGCATCTAAGCCCAACAGTGCAGGATACGTCGATTTCTCAACTTCAAGATCTTTCCCTGCCGTCTTACCTAAGACTTCAGTATCGGCTGTAATATCCAAAATATCATCTTGCACTTGAAAGGCCAGACCAATCGCCTGACCAAACTGACGCAATTGAGGAATGGCTAAATCTGTACCTTTAAAAATAGTCACCGCTGCCATCATGATTGCCGCCTGAATCAGAGCACCTGTTTTGTTGCGGTGAATATTTTCCAGTGCTTCCTGATCTACTTGCTTTCCTTCAGCTTGTAAATCAAGGACTTGACCACTGACCATTTTGGAACTCGCCATCGCCAAAATCTGCATTTGTTTTAAAACAATACTTGGCTCAATCACGACACCTGTATCGAATAAACGGCTACCGAGTACTTCATACGCCATCGATTGCAACACATCACCCGCCAGCAAAGCCGTATTTTCCCCAAAAGCGACATGACAAGTGGGCTGTCCACGGCGCAATGAGTCATTGTCCATACACGGTAAATCATCATGTGCCAATGAATAGCAGTGAATTAGTTCCACTGCAACTGCGGCGCGGCGAACTGCCGCCGATGGTGCCTGAGTCTGTAAAGCGGCTGTGGCATAACACAGTGCAGGGCGCACTCGCTTACCGCCCAGCATGACGGCATGATAGACCGCCCCTTTTAAAGGTTCTGGCAATGCAAAAGCATCCAGCGCTAAAGTGAGGTCTTGCTGAATTTGTTGCTGTGCAGATTTTAAAACGTCTGCGGATATGGATGCGAGTGTTGACACATCTGCCTCGGACATATGGAAATTACGCTTTTTTGACGAATTCTGATTTAAGTTTCATGGCGCCAATCCCTGTGATTTTACAGTCAATATTGTGACCATCAGTGGCATCGGCAAGTAAGCGAATATTTTTAACTTTTGTACCGACTTTAACGACTGAAGAGGAACCTTTAACTTTTAAATCTTTGATGACTGTAACGCTGTCACCATCTTGTAAGGGTTGACCATGTGCATCTACAATCTGTGCGCTGCTTTCAGTCGCTGCTTCACCTTCTTTCCATTCATAAGAACATTCTGGACAGATCAATAAATCACCATCAGCATAGGTATATTCTGACTGACACTTTGGGCAAGCAGGAATGGTCATGTAATCAACCTCAAAATAAAAGGCATTATCGCCTGAATGTTGATTTTTTTCAAAAATATCTGAACATCTCTAATAAAATGTGCATATTGAGCCATAAATAGACTATTTTTTAATCATTAAATCTTGATGTTTTTCAAAAAGTTATAATACAAAGGTCGCACATCGATGAGTCACGCTTAACGCTAGGCTAAATTATAGCAATCTATTACAATACAAAATCTTGTGAATTACCGAGCATACGATTTTGAGTAACGAGTCATCGAAATTACAGCGTGGCTTAAAGAACAGACATATCCAACTGATTGCAATGGGTGGTGCAATTGGTACGGGTCTGTTTCTAGGCTCCGCACAAGTCATCCAATCTGCTGGGCCATCAATTATTTTAGGCTATGCAATTGGTGGTTTAATTGCTTTTTTAATTATGCGTCAATTGGGGGAAATGATTGTTCATGAGCCAACAACAGGTTCGTTCAGTCACTTTGCGTATAAGTATTGGGGGAATTTTCCAGGCTTCTTAACAGGCTGGAATTACTGGATTTTATATATTTTGGTGGCAATGTCCGAACTGACGGCGGTTGCAAAATATATTAACTATTGGTGGCCATTTATCCCTGCGTGGGTGTCAGTTCTGTTCTTCTTTATTGTGATTACCCTTGTGAACTTGGGTAATGTCAAATTCTATGGAGAATCTGAATTTTGGCTGGCGATCATTAAAGTCACGGCTGTGATTGCCATGATTATTTTCGGCATCGTGCTATTGGTCACGGCTGATCCTAGCTCAGGTTCAACCATTACTAACCTTTGGACACATGACGGTTTCTTCCCGAACGGTTTTGATGGCTTATTTTATATGCTGGCCTTCATTATGTTTGCCTTCGGCGGAATTGAACTGATCGGGATGGCAGCAGCCGAGGCTGAACAACCTGAGAAAACCATTCCGAAAGCCATTAATCAGGTGGTTTTCCGTGTTCTAATTTTCTATGTCGGTTCACTGACGATTTTATTATCGCTTGTGCCTTGGGATAAACTGGAACTTGATGGTTTAGATAAAAGCCCATTCGTGATGATTTTCAGTCAGTTAGGTATTGGCTGGGCAGCAAGTATTTTAAACTTCATTATCTTAACGGCTGCACTTTCTGTGTATAACAGCGGTATGTATGCCAATAGTCGTATGTTGTTTGGTCTCGCTGAACAAGGCAATGCGCCAAAAGTGTTCTTGAAAGTTAATAAAAGTGGTACGCCAATTCCTGCGGTGTTGTTCTCTGCACTGATAATTTTTGCATGCGTATTGCTGAACTACTTTGTTCCTGAAGATGCTTTAGGACACTTGATGTATATCGTGGTCGGTGCCTTGGTACTGAACTGGGCGATGATTGCCTTGACTCACTTGAACTTCAAAAAAGTGGTGATTGCTGAAGGGATTAAAACCAAATATCCATCATTCTTATACCCAATCACGAACTACATCGTT
Organism: Acinetobacter sp. ME22; assembly: GCF_022012315.1. NCBI lineage: Bacteria > Pseudomonadati > Pseudomonadota > Gammaproteobacteria > Moraxellales > Moraxellaceae > Acinetobacter > Acinetobacter sp. ME22. The sequence goes on along the minus strand of NZ_JAKLTL010000008.1, from coordinate 124,030 downwards.
TTAGGGTTTATTGCTGCTGTACTCTACATTATGTGGATGAAGGGCTTTAAAGAGTCGGTGATCATGATTCCAATCTGGATCGTGCTCATGTTTGTCCTCTATAAAATGCTTGCAGCGAAAAAATCTTGATGAAAATGGGTTTAGTCAGAATTTTTAAAGATGACTAAACTCAATTTTCTGAGTATTTTTAAAAAGTTATTGCTCAGCAATAACTTTTTTTTTATTTAAGTTTACGGTAGAGTAATGCCTGAGTTGCGGTCTTAGCTTAACTGGATAGAGCAGTTGCCTCCTAAGCGACCGACGTGGGTTCGAGTCCCGCAGACCGCACCACCCCAATGCAAAAATATAAAAGAATATGGTTGAAAAGCATTGAAAACATTAGCTTTCAACCTAATCACATAACCAAATATGACAAAATAAATAAGGATACAGTTGCAAAAAATGAGGATATAAATAAGGATATATGAGTTCTATCAACTTTTTGTATCCTTATTCGATATGGCTAAGCACATCACACCACTGACAGACTCAAAATGCACAGGGGCAAAACCCCAAGAAAAAGACTATTCCCTATATGATGGTCAAGGTCTGATTTTGTTCATCCGAAAGAGTGGTTCTAAGGTATGGCGGTATAAATACAAACGAGCCAATGGCAAAGATGGATTAATGACACTGGGGAACTTCCCTGCACTGACACTCAAGGCAGCCCGAAGCAAACGCCGTGAGTTAGAGGAATTGATTGCCAACGGCGTTGACCCTATCGAGCATGAGGAAATACAAAAAACTAAACTCAAAAATGCCTATAGCTTTGAAGCCATAGCAAGAGAGTGGCATAAGGAATACAGCAAAACAGGCAGATGGGTATCAGAAACCGCAGATCGAGCATTAAGGAATCTTGAGGAATATGTCCTTGTGATGATTGGCACAAAGCCAATTGATACCATCAAGCCCAAAGACCTTGCAGCCGTTCTCCGTTCAATTGAGGAAAAAGGCTATACCGAAGTCGTCAAGAAAACACGCCAACGCCTAAACAGCATCTTTGCCTATGCAATCTCAAAAGGATTAATCGAAGAAAACCCAGCCTATTTTTTAAAAGATGTTTTTGTGACAACCAAAGCACCTAAGCATCATCCTCAACTAGCTTTAAATAAATTGCCTGAGCTACAGCAGCGACTAGCTAACGATACAGGCTATCCACTTACCAAACTATGCACAACCTTTGCACTGCATACCTTTGTCCGATCTAGTGAGCTACGCTTCGCACGTTGGACAGAGTTCGACCTAGAAAAGGGTGTGTGGAATCTGCCTGCAACAAGGGAGCATATTGCAGGGCAAAAATATTCTAATCGTGGTGCAAAGATGAAAACTGACCACCTGATACCACTATCCCCTCAAGCTATCACCCTGCTAAAGGAAATTCATAAATACAGTGGCATGACAAAAAATGTATTTCCAAAGAACGGCGACCCAAACGGATTTATTAGTGAGTCCACAATCAATAAGACCCTACGCCGTCTTGGTTATGACACCGACAAAGATGTATGCGGACATGGCTTTAGAGGAATGGCATGTTCTGCACTGGTACAAAGCACCCTATTTCAAAAGGAAGCTGTAGAAAAGCAAATGAGCCACCAAGAACGTGACCAAGTTCGACTTGCTTATACTCATACCGCCGAATACCTAGAAGAACGGAAAGCAATGTTGAACTGGTGGAGCGATTATTTAGAAGCCAACCTCCAAGAACACATTAGCCCCTATGACTTTACTAAGCAGCTATTGGGCGAGGATGTCATCCAGTTCAAATATGCCAAATTAGTTAAGTGACAACCTATGTCGCACCAATTCCAATAGATGCACAAATATAACCAAATATCGTTTATATTGAGTTTGCTAGGTCTAGGAGGCATCCGAAAGCATATACCCAATATGTTGACCTAGTGACTTTTTGGGGATGCTGTGGGAGGCATAAGTGAGTTTATTAAACTTAATTAAAAAAGATGAAAACTTCAAATATATTTCACTAAAAGAAGCAATAAGTTTATTAGCAGAAAAGACCAATTCTAATCTTCAAGAAGTAGCAATATATTTATTGAATCAAGACATTCCTAGCGAATTAGTCTGTAATACAAAAGGTACAGATTACAAAATCAAAGAAACCAGTGGAAAGCAATTTAGCTATGGCATGTTTAGGGCATATGGTAAAAACTGGGCTTTTGAATACTTAACCAATATTTCTGAAATACGTGATTGTACTACATTTGATGAACTAAATAGTGTAGGGTTTTGGGATGATTGGGGGCTTACCGTAGAAAATGGCAATATTGGACTACTCGAAAATACATACTGGTACAGGCAACATTTCTTTAATTTAGATCTAATTAAATCTTTAAATTTGCTTGATGATGATCAAATCGAATTAAATCAGAATCTAATTCCTATATGGGATGCTAATTATTTAAATATTCAAGAGTTAGAAACTCAGTCAGATATAGAATTATTAGATGGTGAATTTTTAGATGACCTAAAACTTATTGATGAAACCTCTTTCCTTGAAGTCACCCCTCCTTTTTTAATGGAAGAAACACCAAGAAAAGACCAACCGCAAACAAAAAAAATAACCCCATCAGTACAATCAACTACTAGCATGAGTTTCGCTGATTTTTTAGATAAAAAAGATGATGAATATATTAGCCTTCGAGATGCTATAGACCTCATACACAAGCATATTGGATTAAATAGAAGTGTGGATGAAGCTGCACAATTTTTAATGCTTGCTATTGGTGATGCTGATACAAAACCCAATATTTATAAGAAACATTCAGTAAATGGATGGCAATTCGGAAGAATGACAAGACCATATGCTTTTGAACCTAGAAAATATGTGCCTGAATCCGAAAAAACAATGACTATCCAAAATGCAGTTAAAGAAGATATGAGCAAGAGGTTGGGCGATGACTTACCATTCTGACACATTAGCCTTTAAAAAATCTGAATTATTAGAAGTCTTACAAGCAATTGACAGTGACTTTAGCTTTGAACAGTCTAATCAGACTATGCGAGAGCCTGAACAATCGCCACAACCTGAAAGCATCTCAGGTACTCAGTATGACTATAAAACCCTACTTTTTAAAAAACCGCTATTATCTTCATGGGATGCTGCAAGTATTATTTCAGATACCAATCCAGTCTTATTGTCTGATTTAAATGAGTATGAGGCAGGGAGAAAGTATCCCGATTGGATGGGTGCATTAAATTTTATTGATTCAAGTATTTCAGCGGGGTTGTTGGAGCAAGATAAATTTAATATTAGTGGCATCAAAAGAGATGATTTTAAAAAATTTCTGATTCAAGAGGAAATTATTGTAAAAGGCTTTAATGATAACCTCTCAATTACACAGCCAATTTTAAAAAATCAATCACTTGAACAAACTCAAATATGGCAAGAAAACGAACACCTAAAAGCCGATCTTGCTAAAGCTCAAGAACGAATTAAAGAGTTAGAACAAAAGCAAAAATCTGATGAAGAATTATATAAGTCTAAGATATTTCTAGCAGAGTCAAAAAAAGACCCTGAAATACGTAAACAACAAGAAAAAATCAGTCATTTTGGCGGAATTATTGACCAACAAGCTAAGGAAATTGCCAATCTAAAACAAAGATTATTCGGTGTAGAGGCTTTAAGAGAAAAATTTAAAATACCTGAAACACCTGAACAAGAAAGTGAACAGTCAGAGGATTATCAATCTTCACAATCTCAAATTGAGCAACTAAAAGCTAAAATTGCAGAACTTGAAAATGAAAAAATGCAATTTCAACACAATAAAAATGCAATAATTGACCATGAAATAACATTAGAAAACAGTGATTTAATTTTCATATCTGCCTTGTTGAAAATGCTTCAAGATGAAATAAAAGTTCAGTCCCATAAATCACAAGCAAAAATCTTGCAGAAAATTGAAGACTCTCACAGCCATATCAAAGGCTTATCCAAAAGTAGAACAGAAAAACTTATGGGAAAAGCAAACAAACTATATAAGCAACTGAATAATAAAGAAATGCAATAATCCAATCATGCAATGCAATTTTATTTTCATTGCATGAAATGAACTAAATAATCAAAAAAATAATACTCAACCCACCATATTTAGACATGCGTGGGTATTTTTATGACTATTTCACCAATTCGAGTTCAATTTAAAACAGTATGCGAATTATTGGACGTAAGCCGTGAATCGTTACGCCACAAGATTCGTACCGACAAAACATTCCCCAAGCCAATCAAAGAGGGTGAGTCTAAGCAAGCCCCTGTCTATTTTGATTATGCCGATCTAGTTGCATGGCATAACAATCAAAAAGCCAACCATTCAGCAGAGATGGAGGCTTGAGCTATGCCAAACACTTCCCATCAAACCCAAGTTTTAAGCCACTTAAAACAAGGTAAGACCCTCTCACAGGCAGAAGCCATCTATCACTTTGATTGCTACCGCCTGAGCGCCGTTATTCAGCGATTACGCCTATCAGGGCATGACATTGTGACCCACAACGAACCCAACCTAAATGGCAAAGGCACACACGCACGTTATGAGCTAAAGGAGTTTGAGGCATGAAAGGATTAATCAGCTCCAAATATGATGGCATTGAATGCCAATTTAATGAGCATGGTTGGTTTAATGCGACATTGGCAGCTAGTAAATTTGATAAACGCCCAATTGACTGGTTACGTTTAGATGAAACTCAAAATTATATAAATGCGCTATGTGAGCAATTAGGAATAAGTGAGCCAAAATCACTTATTAAAGCGAAACGGAATAATGGTACATGGTTACACCCTAAACTCGCTATTCCTTTCACTCGATGGTTAGATACTCGCTTTGGTGTGTGGTGTGATTTACAAATAGATCAGTTATTGCGTGGTAATCATCCAGTGATGGATATACGCCGTTTACGCCATCAAACAGCAGCAACCTACAAGGCTGTATGTAATGTCCTACAAGTAAGTAGACAACAGCAAGGCAAAGAAACTAAGCCACATCATTATATGAATGAAGCCCGATTGATTAATTGGGCAATGACAGGGCAATTCACTGGTTTAGATCGAGATAGCCTTACATTCGATGAAATGGATTTACTCGCAACATTGGAAGCTCAAGACCTAATCTTAATTGCCTCTCAATGCAGTTATGACCAACGAAAAACAGCACTCAATATTTTTGCTCAAAACTTCAAGGCAAAGAGCAATATTTTAAACCACCAATCAACAGTATTGGAGGCTTGATCTATGCACAACCATGTAAACCCCGAATTTTTCAAAGCCTTTGACCATTACAAAAACATGATGAAGCAATACGGCAATGACCACCCAATTACCGAGCAAGCCTTTCTTTTAACGCTGCATTACACCCCTGACCACATCAAGGCGGAAATGGATGCCAAAGCCAAAGAATTGAACCTACTGCCACCAGTAAGCGGTTACACGGATGATGGTAAACCGATGTATCGCCTTGAGGATATTGCCAAGCATCTAGGCATAAGCTTTGAGGAAGCCGAACAGCATTTATTGCGAATGATGGACAACCGCCAACAGGTCGGATTATCCAATGACGGCGTTTTGATTAACTCAAATATTCATATCAACCGTGTGCAATAGAGAGGTCATGTTATGAAAACCATCATCAAAGACTTAGGTTTATTGGTTGCGGTGTGGGCTATAGCCGTGTTTCTGATTGCAAGCTGTAGTAAATCCGCTTATGCTGTAGACCTCTCAAAAAACGTAAGCGTCACCCCACAGCGTCATTGTGGTTTTATTGTGCCTAAATTCTGCATAGGCTCTCAATCTATGCACGAAATAAAGGGCGCAAGCATTACAGCCATGCACACAAGGCTGCAATCCCTCTATGAGGGGATGACACGACAAAATAAGCCTATGGCGAATATGTCGGGCGGTACTTACGTTCCGAGAGTGAATCCCCTCACCCTAATCTCTCAAATTAGCGTGAATCTCCAAACTCAAAAACGTAAGGAGGCATAGCTCATGCCTAATCAAATCAATCAAAAACCAAATTCAAAGAACAAACCGTATTTTTCAAAACTTGGTATTCAGCACGAGTTTTTCACACCCCACAAAGATGCAAACCATATCAATGCTCAAGATGTCATTGTGGATCTTGTCGGGCGAGCAAAGGACATTTCAGTCGCAACATGGAACTGTTTTGAGGATGGAAAGGACTTAACCATCAAAGGTGAAATCGTTGCCAACCTAATCTATGAGATTCAAACCAAGCTTGAACTGATTGAGAAAATCTTGCCGATGGCATTCGATTATCAGGAGGGTGAAGAATGAATACAGCACCCACTTGGGACACCACCATTCCTTTTGATTTTGATGGGCATGAACCCAATGAAAAAGCGCCACAAGCCGACCTTGTGACGCTTTTAGAAGAAAGCACAGTGAGCTTACTTCCCAGTGACCCAGTAAAACAGGCAATGGTTAAAATCTTTGGGGGCTGTCCCCCTGAAATCAAAAAATCGGTGATTGATGATTTTGAGGGAGATAGCTTTTTCCATCATGCCGTTTGGGACACTTACGATTATAGCTTAAATTTGGTTGGCGCTCGGTTCTATGACATTGAACACCATCAAGAAAACAGTAGCTATGCCTGCAATGGTGGCAATTTCTTTCACTGTGAAGAGCTCAAGGATTCCCCTTTGTTGGTCACAGAGGATAGTACCCTCGCTTTTATCACCTCTTACGCCGTCTATCATCACCACAAGGTCACAGACAAGGGATTAAAGCAGTTAAGCCTAGAAGCAAAGCAAATCTATTTTGTGTGTTCTTCTCATGAGCTACTGAGCTATAAACGACGCTTTCGAGATACAGGCGTGGATATTCTTGCCCTTAAAGTGCCTTGTGACATCACCACTAATCAAAGTGAACTAGATGCAGAAATCACAGGCTTAATTATGGCAAGCCAATCGAGTGAGTGGGATGCCCCTATTCCCCTGATACAGGGCAATACTGGGATAAATACACCCTATCCTATAGAATCCCTGCCACCACTGGCAAAGTTGGCAGCCGTTGCGATTGCTGAGCATGTGCAAGCCCCTATCGCCATGACTGCACAGTGTGTCATCGGGGCAATGTCCCATATCGCCCAAAGCTATATAAATGCCCCTGACAAGCATAACCCTCAAGGTGAACCGTGTAGCCTGTTTTTGCTGACTGAGGGGCAAAGTGGTAGCCGTAAGACCACAAGCCGAAAACTGGCAGACAAAGCCATTATCGAGCATGAGCGTAAGCAATATGAGCTATACCGCCGTGACCTCGAACAGTGGAAAAGTGGACAGGCAGGCTTAAATAAAAAAGACCGTGAAGCCTACGGCGTGGAGAATCCCCCACCGAATGACCCTAGCACCCTGTACAGTGACATCACCCTAGAATCCATTGCAGGCTTATATGTGGACGGCATCATTAAAAATGCCTCTATTTCCAGTGATGAGGCAGCCCAGTTTTTTGGCGGTCACACCATGAAGTCAGATACACGTAATCACGCACTGGGAGGCTACACCAAGCTCTTTGATGATGGCACGGTAGAACGCACTCGATCTAAGTCGAACCTTAACGGCAGTGGTCGGGCTTATGATGTCAGATTAACCTTTAATTTACAGGGACAGCATGAGGTTTTATCCGATGCACTGAAAGACCCAGTATTAAAGGGACAAGGCTTTTTACCTCGCTTTATCCTGACCATTCCCGAAAACTTGGCAGGCTCACGGCTACAGGATACGAGCCACCAAACCAATAATGCCCACCTTGATCATCGGCTTGTTGCCTACTGGACACGCTGCGCTTATTTACTGGATGACTGTCCCCAACCTCAAACAGGGCATGAGCTGCATGATGGGCGTTTTGTAATGAGCATGAATGAACAGGCAAAACAGATAGATTTATCCTTTTACAATGAGGTGGAACGACTACAGGCAAAAGGACAGCGTTATGAGTACCTCCAAGCCTTTGCCAGTCGTGCCAGTCAACTTGCACGGCGCTTGGCGACTGTATTCGCCTATTTTGAGGGACAACAGGAGATAGATGCCACCATCCTGTCAGGTGCATGTGACATTGTTCGGCACTCACTGGGGGAATGGTCACGTTATGCAGAGATTGAGAGCAAGGAAGAAAACGAGGCTCAAAAACTGCTTAAATGGCTCGTTAAGAAATGTACTGAGCAGCATGTGGATAGAATCAATTATTCCAATGTTCAGACCTCATGCCCTCGCCCAATGCAGAAGAATGGCAAGCTATTGGAAATGATTATTCAGCAGCTTGAAGATTCTAATTACCTAAGAGTGGAAGCCAACGGCAAGAAGCGATTAATCGTATTAAATCCCTTTTTACTCGAAAAAGTGACTAAGTGACTAAATGAGATACAAGTATATGTTATTTAATAATATTTACTGTTTTAGTCAGTGACTAAAGACTGACTAAGTGACTAAATGAAAAGGGCTATTCCTGTCATTCACTTAGTCATTTAGTCATCGTTAAGTCAGCGACTAAACAGGATTAATTTAATATTTATCAGTATCTTAAAACCAACTTAGTCATTTAGTCAGAGTTTCAGGGAAAAATATAAAAATGAGGGGCTGCATCGTGAATGAATCGAGTTTTCGGCTATCTATAGATACCAATAAAATCTTGGTTTCTAACGTGTAGATAAATTACCCCATAACATTAAATAGAGAATAGACACCATGCCAAACGTGAACAAAGTAATCCTTATGGGTGTATTAGGTCGTGACCCTGAGAGCAAGAATTTCCCCAATGGGGGCAGCCTGACCACATTCAGCATTGCAACGACTGAACACTGGAAAGACAAGACTACCAACGAGCGTAAAGAGGCTACAGAATGGCATCGTATTGTCACCAGTAACCGATTGGCAGAGATTGCCAGTAAGTACCTCAAGAAAGGCAGCAAGGCTTATATTGAGGGCAGCTTACGGACAAGGAAGTGGAAAGACCAAAATGGGAATGAAAAGGAAGTCACAGAGATTCGAGCCGATGTGCTGCAATTGCTGTGAGATATAGCCCCTTTGATATAACTATTCCATCATGTTTACACTATGAGCAGAAATCGACATATGCTTTGCAACATGTTTGTACCATCGACACATTACCCATATCATGTTTATTTAAAGAAAGTTTATCGACATAAGGGTATATTCATGTTTACACCATCGACATATATTACTAATCATGTCGATATTTCATAATAATATCGACATATAAGGCTTTTTATGTTTATGCTAGCGACATAAAGTAAATGTCATGTCGATAGCAGTTGCTACAAACGACATAAGAAAAGAGATAAGTGTTATGAGTCTATGGCAAGCAGACCAACCATATAATCAATTACCACATCTACCACCGAAGCAAGATGTTGAAACTAAAGCTGTACTTAAATTATGTATTGAAGCTCGATCAACTTTAGCTGAGTTAAAACAAGCTGGCGAACTGATTCCTAATCAAACAATACTGATTAATATTATTCCGTTGTTAGAAGCTAAAGATAGTTCTGAGATAGAAAATATTGTGACAACAACAGATAAACTTTTTCAGCATGCTCAAGGTAATGAAGAAAATGCCGACCATGCAACAAAAGAAGCTTTACGCTATAGAACGGCATTATATAAAGGTGTTCAATCTATTAAAGAAAGACCTCTTTGTACAGGTACAGCAATTGAAATATGCCAAACAATCAAAGGGGTAGACTTAGGAATTAGAGCTACTACAGGTACGGCATTAAAAAACAGTTATACAGGTGAAGTTATTTATACACCTCCTGTAGGTGAAAATATTATTCGTAATTTATTGTCAGACTGGGAGAAATTTCTTCATTACAATGAAGATTTAGATCCATTAGTTAAGATGGCAATATCACACTATCAATTTGAAGCAATTCATCCTTTTATTGATGGTAATGGTCGAACAGGGAGGGTTCTCAATATTCTATACCTAATGGATTCCAATCTATTAAGTTTACCTATTCTGTATCTAAGTCGCTTTATAATTCAAAATAAATCAAAATATTATGAACTTCTATTGAGTGTAACTAAGGATGAGGACTGGCATTCATGGGTTATGTTTATGCTACAGGCTGTAAAAAGTACAAGCCAATGGACAATAGATAAGATTACAGCAATTAAAAATTTACATGAACATACTGTGGACTATATCAAAGGGTATGCAGAGAAAATTTATACTAGAGAATTAGTTGACATCATTTTTGAACAGCCTTATAGCCGTATTGCAAACTTGGTCGATAGAAATATTGCAAAACGTCAAGCAGCATCTACTTATTTGAAAAAATTGGTAGAAATAGGAGTATTACAAGAATTACAGCTTGGTAAAGAAAAGTTATTTATACATCCTAAATTACTACAATTATTACAGGATGATAGTAATCAATTTATTCCCTATAAATAGGAATCAACAGCCCCTTAACTGGGGCTTTTTCTTGTTTGACAAGGTATTTAAATTTAGGTTGACAGGATTCAGTGAAAACCATGCCATAAATCATCCTCAAAGCCTTATCTATCAATGCTTTCATGGCTTTTCTAAAAAACCCAATCCGCCCATCTACGTCAACCTAAATATTTTAATTTCGTCATACTACGTCAAACAAAACTGGGGCTTTTTACTAAGTCCGTCACAAAAAACGACCTTTTAATTTTGTTTTACAATAACCCAATAAAAACCACCTCAAAACAGCCCTTAAACCCATATACAGCAAGCATTACAGCCACTTATTAAAAACTGCATTTCGTATCACTACGTAAAACAAAACATCCTCATTCCATCAACGTACATCAACGTAAATTGCTTTACAGACCTGCCCCAAAAACACCACTAAAACCATGCTCAAATATAGACGGTTCAAGGCTTACGCCGTTTTGGACGACAATCCATTCCGTCTAGCTACGTCTAGCAAAACACAACCAACTAACTGGCTAAAATGTCTAGCCAAATGTCACAACAAATTTAAATACAATCAATTAATTACATTATTTCATAGCTAAATCATGTCAAAGAAAATGACTAAACTTAGCTACTCTTACAAAGCACACATCATTTAGCACGACAACACCACCCAAAAAAACCAGTAAAAAACACACTCAAAGCCATATATATCAAGGGTTATAGCTATTTTTCATAAAAGGCGTTTTGTCATGCTACGTCATGCAAGATAAGCCCATTCCGTAAGACTACGTAAGGGTAAATTTCCTTGATCAACTATCAAAAATCTTGTTGGACAACCCCAATCAATTTACCTTTACAGCAAATAATTTAAAAACCACCTCAAAGCCATACAGAACAAGGTTTTCAGGCAGTTTTATAATTTCCATTTCGTACAGCTACGTACAGCAAAAAAACCTGTTTTGTCATGCTACGTCCAACAAGATAAGTCTACATAGGGATAAATCTATTCAATCCGCCTTTTAGCATTTCCTTGATAGGCTACCAGTAAAGAAGCCATCAAAATGACCTCTAATTCATATACAGCAATGTTTACCGCTATTTTGAGAAAAACCCATTTCATCAAGATTCATCAAGGAAAAGTTTGAAAAATTCCTCAATCTGACAAGGTACAACAAGGTAAAGATTGAAAAAGGGATACTCCCCTTAACTTTCATCACTGGTGAAAGTTGAAACGTCCACTATTCTGTCCAAGTACGTCCAAGTAATACGTGCCATTTCCACCATTCCCACTAAGTACAACTAAGTAAAATGTGAAAAGAGCAGCTTTCCATCAACGTACATCAACGTAAAACTTGAAAAGTACGGCGTTTCATCCAAGTACATCCAAGTAAATGCCTGATCTAAATTTGCCATTTCAAATGTGGAATATGAGCAAACTTGCCCACATTTCAAATCCGATCAAGTGGAAATTGATTTTTAATGTCAGGTTTTGTGAGGTTCTAGCCTGAGTTTTCTACAGTTCAAAAATTAGGTTTTATAAGGTTTTGAATGTCAACAATTGTCAACATGCCCCACCTTCACCCTTTCGGATTTAAAATCTAATAGGGTTAGATTTAGAATCTATCCCCTGTCACCAGTGGCAAGCACTCACCCATCGGTATTTCAAATGCCACCCTTTCAATGAAAGCAGACACGGCGCACCTGAACCACAGATTCAGGGAGCAGCTTATAGAAATGTTTTTCGTCAAAATTGGCAAAAACCTAATTGCCCAATCATTTACGGCGTTTAATTGACTACCGTATTGTTTTCAAAGCAAAGCGCAAAAGTGCGTTTTGCGAAACAAACCTTATGAAAGAGGTTTTTCTATGCGTACCAAGCTGCGTACCTTGTGGTGCGCACCAATTCTTAATCATGCTTTTCTATGCGCACATCACCGCGCACACTTAGGGAGCTATAGCACTTCCTCAATTTGAGGATGCGAAAACACACAACCCACCAGTATTGAAAAGATGCAGAATCAAGAAACGCGCGCGGGACAGTGCTTAATACCCTACTGGTGAGGCATAACCGAATTTCGGATTTTAAATCCAATACAGCTACAACCTCATTCAGCATGGGTAATCAATTTGACTCTAAAACAGGGATTCGAACCCACGTTCAATAGAGTACATTGTGAAATGAGGATACATATGGGGATACATTGCAACATATAAAAACACTAAAGCCTTATATACCAATACATACAAGGAAAAGTTCTATACGCGCAGACCGCACCAAACCAATACTATTTATTTCAAAACCTATTTTATAAAACATCCTCACACACCACCTTAGACTTCTTTTTACGAGTCCACTTCATTTCACTCAGAATCACGCCGAATACCACACACAATCCTCCAAGCAAAGCCATAACACCCAAACGTTCCCCAGCTAAACGTCCAAATATCCCCGCCCACACAGGTTCACCTGCATAAATAATCGCAGCTTGCGCAGAATCCACCGAACGCTGTGCCCAATTCATCGTGAGTTGGATAATCGCACTTGCCAAACCCATTCCCACTGCTGTCAAAGCTAAAGTCCAACTAAAAGCAGGAATATGCGTTTCTCCAAGCACAGGCATACTGATAAAGGCACATAATGATGCAATTGCAAGCTGAATCACGGTGACACGTTGTGCATTGACCTTCCCTGCAAAATGCCCAATCCAAATAATTTCCATGGCAATTGCCACTGCACCAAATAAAGTGACAATTTGACCTGAATTTAACTGGATAGATGAAAAACCATTGCCTGTTAAAAGTACCAAGCCCACAAATGCCAATACTGCTGCACACCACATCATAGGTTTTGGATATTTTTTAAAAATCAGCAATTGTAAAATCGGAACCATTGGCACATACAGCGCAGTTAAAAATGCCGATTCGCTACTTGAAATCGTTTTTAAACCAATCGTTTGAGCACCGTAACCAATCGCAATCATTAAACCAATACCAGCTCCTGCGACTACATCCTGTCGAGTCACGCCTTTGAGCAATTTCCAAGACAATAACAACATGATGCTTGCTGCTGCGGCAAAACGACAACCCACGAAGAACATCGGTGAACTTGCAGTCAGTGCATGTTGTACCACCAAAAAAGTCCCCCCCCAAACAACGGTGATGAGAATCAAGGATAACTGAGGCGCATAACGCTGTATGAATGATTTTGACATGACAGAATCTAAAGTGTGCAATATATTGCACATCATATAAGCAATTCAGCTTTTGTGCAATATATTACACAACTGTGCTACACTGCGATTTTTCGCAGACAGCTCAACGGTAAAATGACATGACACAACAGGGAATTTTGGAATATGTCAGTGACAACCTGAAACGCTTACGCGAACAGCATCAATTCAGTCAGCAACAATTGGCTGACCTTGCCAGTGTCAGTCGACGTACCATCGCAGGTTTAGAATCTGGGGAAATGAACATTAGCCTGACCAAACTGGCTGCAATTGCCAGTGTGTTAGATGTTTCTTTTGCTGAATTGGTCAGTTCACCAGCGGCAAAAAATCCACATATTCATCAAGTCAAAACATGGCAAAGTGCCAATGGAAAAAGTTTTGCAGAACTCAACTGCTCTGCACCCGCACAGCAGCAAGTTGAGCTTTGGACATGGTCTTTGGCAAGTGGTGAGACCTATGAAGCCGAAGCCGACCCACAAGGCTGGAGTGAATTGTTATATGTAGTACACGGCACCCTAACGCTGACTTTAGACAAAGTACAACACCAACTCAGTGCAGGTTCATCCTTTGTTTATGCCAGTTCAGTTCCCTATCGCTATGCCAATTTAGGAACTGAACCGTTGCTCTTTACGCGTACTGTGGCTTATTGATTTGAGGGTGCTGAGATAAAATCAGGACGCTTCACCATTAAAAAGCAGAGAATACAACCGAGTAAGCCTAGACAGCCGCCCACCATACCAATTGACTGCAAGCCATAATGCAGACTAATGATACTACCGAGTAATGCTCCACCACCAATTCCGACATTATAGAGTCCTGAAAAGAGCGACATGGCAACATCCGTAGCATCGGATGCCAGTTGCAATACACGCGATTGTAAAGACAAGCCAAAACTCATAATGGCAATGCCCCATAACACGGTTAAGCCCATTAAACTCATGACATGAGATGCAAAGGGTAAAAGCAGCAACATAGAAATGCTGATGCCTAAACTAGATGCCATCACAAAAGTTCGTGGTAATTTTCGGCTAAAGCGGCTAAATAAAATTGAGGCTAAAATACCCGAACCACCATAAATCAATAAAATTGCTGTGGTCTGAGCCGATTGAAAATGCGCAATATGCAATGTAAAGGGTTCAATATAACTATAAGCCGTAAATTGTGCTGTAATCACCACAATCGTTGCCAAATACAGAAGCACCAATGCAGGACGTTTCATGAGTACAGGTAAGCTGCTCAATGAACCCGAATTTTGACTTGGTAATTTTGGCAGTGTTGTTGCCAGCACCAACATAGTCAATAGTGCCAAAGCTGCAATCAGTGCAAAGGTATTGCGCCAGCCAAATAACTCACCCACCACGCGCCCAAAAGGAATTCCCAACACCAACGCCAACACAGTTCCTGTAGACAGTAAACCCAATGCCTGAATGCCCTTCCCAACAGGTGCAACCCGAACAGCGAGAGAGGCTGTAATTGACCAAAAAATGGCATGTGCAAATGCAATCCCAATTCGACTGATCAACAAAATCATAAAATTACTGGCAATACTAGAAAGCAGATGGCTCATCATAAACAACAGAAAAATTGACAATAATAAAGCCTTACGCTCCATATTTCGGGTAATCAGCATCATCGGTAGAGATGCTAAAGCCACAACCCAAGCATAAATGGTGAGCATAATACCGACTTCAGCAGCCTGCATATTGAAACTTTGTGCAATGTCACTCAAGAGAGCAACTGGCACAAATTCAGTGGTATTAAAAATAAAAGCGGCTAAAGCGAGTGCAATAACACTAATCCAGCTTCCTTGCTGCGCTGGTTGTGTAGAGATAGACATAGAAATTGCTAAAATTTGAAGAATAAATGTGCAGGCTTATTATAGCGCCAAGTTAAAAATGGCATACCTGATTCAGTATAAAAAGTTGACTATTTTAGTTTGTTTTAACTCAATCACAACGAAAAAAGGCGCTAAATGCGCCTTTTAAGTTACTCAGGAATACTGCGTTGCGATACAGATCGAATCGCTTGTTTTAATTGCTCATAACCATGAATTGCGGGGAACTGAGGAAATTCTGCAATCACATTATCAGGTGCATCAAATAAGAAGCCATGATCTGCTTCACCCAACATGGTGGTATCATTATATGAATCGCCCGCAGCAATCACTCGAAAATTCAGACCATGTAATGCTTTGACAGCTTCACGCTTTTGATCAGGTTGGCGTAATTTATAATCTGTAATTAAACCATTTTCATCTGTTTCCAACTTATGACAAAAAATCGTTGGCCAGCCCAATTGCTGCATCAAAGGATGCGCAAATTCATAAAAAGTATCTGACAAAATAATCAGTTGAAAATGAGTACGCACCCATTCAACAAATTCTTTTGCACCAGGTAAAGGTCCCATATCCGCAATTACGGCCTGAATATCAGGTAAACCCAAACCATGTTGTTTTAAAATATTTAAGCGTTGGGTCATCAGCACGTCATAATCGGGAATATCACGTGTCGTGGCTTCTAATTCCTTAATCCCTGTTTTTTTAGCGAAATTAATCCAAATTTCTGGAACCAATACCCCTTCGAGATCAAGACAAACTATTTCCATGTGCACTCTCTGTGTCGTGAGTTGTTTAAAATTTGAGTATCATACCTGAAGATCGCATCAATGGAAGGATATTACTGAAATCGATTTTACTTATAAGTATTTACTTTTTCTTGATCGCTACATTTTATGCTTTACTTTACATCATTTTCACTTTATCTCTGTCTTATTAATGAGCCTCCAAGCTGACAGCCAGGAATAACCATGACCAACACCATTCCATCTATTGACCTTATTGATGCACTTGCTGCCGAATATACCCATAAATCACCAAGTGAAATTCTTGAGCTTGCTTTAAACCAACAAGGTGAAGTTGCCATTTCTTTTTCAGGTGCAGAAGATGTGGTGCTGATTGACATGGCCTATCGCCTGCGTAAGCCATTTCGTGTATTTAGCCTCGACACTGGACGCTTACACCCAGAAACTTACCAATTCCTCGAAGCTGTTCGTAAATTTTATAAAATTGATATTGAAATCTGCTTCCCCGAATCTGAAGCAGTACAGAAACTGGTCACAGAAAAAGGCATGTTCAGTTTTTATCAAGATGATCACAAAGAATGCTGTGGCATTCGCAAAGTTCAGCCTCTTCGCAAAAAACTGGCAACGCTTGATGGCTGGATTACAGGTCAACGCAAAGACCAAAGCCCAGGTACACGAAATGAAATCCCTGTGATTCAAGCCGATGCTGGCTTCTCAGGGCCAAATAAACAACTGATTAAATACAATCCACTGGCAAACTGGTCAAGTGCTGATGTTTGGAACTATATCCGTATGATGGAAATTCCATACAACGCATTGCATGAACGTGGCTTTACTTCAATTGGCTGTGAACCGTGTACTCGCCCTGTGCTTCCTAACCAACACGAACGCGAAGGTCGCTGGTGGTGGGAAGAAGCCACCCACAAAGAGTGTGGCTTACATGCAGGTAACTTAAAGTAATTTGTCGCAGTTCCTTACATATTGACCACTGCTCTGCAGTGGTTTTTTTATTTATACTGAGCGTTCGGATGTATGACTAGTTTTTCAATCCGTAGTGTTTATACTTATAACAAAAGTCAGCAAAAATAGAATGACTATCAGTCATATACTGATATACACGCATAGGCAGTGAGGCACAAGGTAATGCGACCATTACACCCAATCGACTTTATTTTTTTATCTCTAGAGAAAAGACAGCAGCCTATGCATGTGGGAGGACTGTTCCTATTCCAAATTCCCAAAAACTCACCATCAACATTTATTCAGGATTTGGTTGCAGACATTCGTAACTCAAAATGCAAACCGATTGCGCCATTCAACAACAAAATTGATGGCTTATTTTGGGATGAAGATGAAGATTTTGATCTTGATCATCATTTTCGTCATATCGCACTGCCTCATCCAGGGCGTATTCGTGAGCTATTGGTTTATATTTCACAAGAACATGGTACTTTAATTGATCGTGCGAAACCCCTCTGGACATGCACCATCATTGAAGGAATTGAAGGCAATCGTTTTGCGATGTACTTTAAAATCCACCATGCCATGGTCGATGGTGTCGCCAGTATGCGCCTCATGGAAAAATCATTTGCCAAAGACCCGAATATTCATAGTATTGTGCCGCCATGGTGTATTGAAAAACGTCGCCCACCTCATGAAAAGAAAAATCCAATTCGTCGTCTAAGTGGGAAACTCAACCATTTAAAACAGCAAATGAATATTGTGCCAGGCATCTACCATGAACTGACCCAAGCTGTACATGACCGTCGCCATGACCCTGACTATGTTTCAAGCTTTCAAGCTCCTGCGAGTATTTTAAACCAAAGAGTAAGTGCCTCACGTCGCTTTGCAGCGCAGTCCTTTAGCTTAAATCGTTTCCGACATATTGCTAAAGTTCTAGAAATCACGCTCAATGATGTGATTTTGTCGGTATGTTCAGGTGCCCTTCGGGAATACTTACTCAGTTTAAATAGCCTGCCTGAGAAACCACTCATTGCTATGGTACCCACGTCAATCCGTTCTGATGACTCAGATACCAGTAACCGTATCACCATGATTCTTGCTAATTTAGCAACGCATATCAGTGATCCAATTGAACGTGCCAAAATCATTTCTCGCAGTGTGAGTAATTCCAAAGCACGCTTCAAACGCATGACCCAAGAGCAAATTTTAGGCTATAGTGCTTTTGTTTATGCCGCAGCAGGGTTAAATATCATCTCAGGTTTAAGACCTAAGCATCAGGCATTTAACTTGGTGATTTCCAACGTTCCAGGCCCACGTGAGCCATTATACTGGAATGGTGCGAAACTCGAAGCACTTTACCCTGCTTCAGTCGTCTTTGATGGTCAGGCGTTAAACATTACCTTAACCAGTTATTTGGATAAACTTGAAGTGGGAATTGTGGCATGTCGCAATACTTTGCCGAAAGTACAAAGCTTGCTGATGTTGCTTGAACAAGAAATTCAACGCTATGAACAAAGTATTGGAATAAAACCTGTCACACAGGATGAATCACATCATCAGCCACATTTAAAACAGGTGGGTTAATATCAAATAAAAGGGCGTACAATTCGCCCTTTTATTTTAACTTCTGACTATACGACATTGTTCAAGCAATTGAATACAGATATCTTGCACCATTGAAGTGGTGATCTGAACTTCTTTACCATGCTCATCGACCATGTAACAGTCATTTTTTACAGGACGATGCTCTTGGTTCGGTTGGGTATGATTTGTCAAGTTGTTGTCTTCTCTCATATGCATTTTCAACTCCCCATCTGGCTAAGACTGAAGGTCTTTGGCTACTGACTAAGGTTATAGTATTGGTAAATGCATAATGAAAGTAAACAGCGAGTTGTAACAAGGCTTATGCGAAATTCTGTTACAAAATCAACTGAGAATGATATCGTATTGCTCTTGCGTATAGAGGTTTTCCACCTGAAATTTGATAACTCGGTTAATAAAGTGCTCTAAATCGGCCACTGCGGGTGCTTCGGCTGTTAACAATTTATCAATCACTAATGGATGTGCAACCACGGTAAAACCTGCTTGTGACTGATAGGCACGGGCATAACGTAAAATTTCACGGAAAATTTCATAACACACGGTTTCTGCTGTTTTGACAAAACCACGCCCCTGACAGGTTGGACATGACTCGCACAGCAAATGCTCTAAAGACTCACGCGTACGTTTACGGGTCATTTCCACAAGCCCAAGTTCAGAGACTTGAGTAATCTTGGTTTTGGCATGATCACGCTCAAGCATGCGCTCAAACTGTTTCATCACTTCATCGCGATGCGTTGCTTCCTGCATGTCGATAAAGTCAATAATGATAATGCCACCCAAATTACGCAAACGGAGCTGACGCGCTATGACTTGGGTCGCTTCCATATTGGTTTTAAAGACCGTGTCTTCTAAGCTACGACCACCCACATAAGAGCCTGTATTGACATCAATCGTGGTCATGGCTTCGGTCTGGTCAATCATCAGATAACCGCCAGATTTGAGTGCTACACGCGTCTGCAAAGCTTTTTGAATATCTTCTTCAACATTGTACAAGTCAAATAAAGGACGCTCACCTGGATAATGAATCAGGCGACTTTGCATTTCAGGCATAAACTCCTGAATAAAGTCTTTGAGCTTGGCATGAATTTCACGTGAATCGATACAAATTTTACTGGTCGATTCAGATGCCAAATCACGCACAATCCGTTGATGAAGAGGTAATTCTTCAAAAATCAGTGAAGGTACTGCAATGATTTTTTGCTTACGCTGAATATATTCCCAAAGCTTTGCCAGATAATTCATATCTTGGGCAATTGAAGCTTCATCAATCCCCTCCGCCGCAGTACGCACAATCACGCTGCCAGGGAGCTGATGTTCTTTCTGAATTTTTTCAATCAGACTGCGTAAACGGTCACGTTCTTCCTCGGACTCGATTCGCTGTGAAACCCCAATATGGCTTCCAAACGGCATCAGCACCAAGTAACGTGAAGGAATCGAGAGATCGGTACTCAGGCGAGCGCCTTTGGTACCCAACATGTCTTTCATGACCTGAACTGTTAAGATCTGTCCAGGCTGAAGTAAATCAAAGACATTTGGCGTTGGTTGATTACGTGGCCAGACCATATCATTGATATGTAAAAATGCCGTTCTTGACAAGCCAATGTCAACAAAAGCCGCTTGCATACCCGGTAAAACGCGAACCACTTTACCTTTATAAATATTGCCAACCAAACCACGTTTAACTGTACGTTCAACAAACAGTTCGTTGACTGTTCCATTTTCAATTAATGCAACGCGGCATTCCATCGGCGTCACATTAATCAGCAATTCATCTGACATAATAAGCCCAAAACATTATAAGAATTCTTGTAAGCGATTAGTTTAATGCATCAATCGCTTTTAATAGCTCAATGGTTTCATGTAAAGGTAAGCCAACCACATTGGTATAGCTTCCCAAAATACGGGGAATATACTGCGCTGCTTGTCCTTGTATGGCATAAGCACCTGCTTTCCCTACAGGTTCCCCTGTTGCCCAATAATTTTCCATATCATGTGGCGCGAGTTGCTGAAACTCAACTTGTGTTTGCACAACTCGATGCAGAGCATTTACTGCATTTGCAACACACACCCCTGTCAAAACATCATGACAACGTCCTGAGAGTTTCTGCCAAATTGCAAAGGCATGTGCCTTTGACTGTGGTTTTCCAATAATTTCGCCATCGACTGAAACTGTTGTATCGGCAGCAATGACAGTCGCATTTGGAAAACGTTGCAATACGGCATATGCTTTTGCTTGCGCCAAACGTGCAACATACTGCTCAGCGTTTTCATCTGGCAGTATGCTTTCATCAATTTCAGGACTAAACACCTCAAACGTCAAGCCAAGCTGTAACAACAACTCTCGGCGACGAGGTGAACTCGAAGCTAAAATTAAATGCGCCATTTTCTTAAGAAATAATATAACACAGGCCAAGCCAAAACACTGCTGATCAAGGGTGGCCAACGGCGCATGACTGGATAATTAATTTCTAGCATGACTTGAGTTGCCCAAATAAAAACCAAATAGGCCACGATTGCCATAATCGCGATAATCCATAGGTTTAAAAAGGTCAATACTCGTCGTTCACGAATAAAATAGCGTGCCACAAAAGTAATGACGACATAAATCAGCGCACTTTGCCCAAGTGGTGCATCGAGCAAAAGGTCTGTAAAAATCCCCAAACCAAATGCAAACCATACGCCACACCATGTCGGCTGACACAATACCCAAAACAGCATGACCAACAACATGATAAACGGACGCCATGCAGACAAGTCATAAGCTAACGGATAAACCGTCAGCACAGAGGCTAGCAAGATTGAAATTACAATCCAAATAAAGGGATCACGCGGTTTTTCAGGACGATAATTAGCGACTAGCATAAGGTTGCTCCTTCGCTAAAGAGTCAGAAAATAGCACAACCACATAATGTCCACCCGCCAGTTGACCTGCAGGTGCAACATCAATCTGAGCAAATTCACCTGAATTATGCCGTTGAATTTTAGACACAATCCCCACCAGATAACCTGCTGGGAAATGCTCACCTAAACCAGAGCTATAAACACGGTCACCCACCATGAGGTCAGCACTGGTTGGGACATATTGCATCTGCAATACACCTGAGTCACCTGTACCAGACACAATGGCACGCATCCCTGTCCGCTCAATACGAATCGACAGTGAGCTTTCTTTATCAGAAAGTAATAACACACGGGCACTATGCGAGTAGACATCAATAATCTGCCCCATGATGCCGTGATCATCCAAGACCGTCTGCCCTTGATATAAGTGATCGGCTTGACCACGGTTAATCACGATAATATGTCGTAGTGGATCCGCATCCGTGCCAATCACTTCAGCAATTTCCATACGACCATCAATAATTAAAGGTGTATCAAGCAGACCGCGCAAGCGGGTATTTTCTGCTGAAAGTTCAGAGAGTTTTTGCAGGCGTACTTGTCCTTGTAACAACTCTGCGCGCATTGCCGTATTTTCACGACGCAGCTGTTCTTCAGACTTGGTTTGTTGATTCAACCACTCTCGCGACATGACAGGATAGCTTGCAATGGCATATATCGGATTATATGCCGCGTACAAGACATCCCTTGCAGGTTGTACTACATGCGGCATGCGCCAATCAAAGAAAAGCACAAGTAGGCAGGTAATGACCGCAATAATAAATGAGCGAAAAGATGGCGGTTGTCTTGAAAAGATGTTCGGTTGCACCGCCCTGTCCTATTTTATCCTACAAAAAGCATGTCATGGTTTGGATTGTCAAAGAATTCTAGGACTTTTCCACCGCCACGTGTTACGCAAGTTAAAGGATCTTCAGCCACAACCACAGGTAAGCCAGTTTCTTGTGCCAATAGTTTGTCTAAGTTGCGAAGCAATGCGCCACCACCCGTCAATACAATACCACGCTCAGCAATATCGGATGAAAGTTCAGGAGGGGTTTGCTCTAGTGCAGATTTTACCGCACTGACGATGCTTTGTAGAGGATCAGCAATCGCTTGCATCACTTCGTCAGAAGTCACGGTAATCGAACGGGGTACACCTTCAGCCAAATTACGACCGCGCACTTCGATTTCCAACTTTTCAGTGTTTTCATCGGCAATCGCCATACCGACTTCTTTCTTAATCAGTTCGGCTGTGGTTTCACCAATCACACAACCATGCGCTTTACGCACATAATTAATGATTTGTTCATCAAAAACATCGCCACCGATACGTAAAGAATCTGCGTAAACACACCCTTGTAAAGAAATAATGGCAATTTCTGAAGTACCACCACCCACATCAACCACCATCGAACCACATGCTTGCTCAACAGGTAAGCCTGCACCAATCGCTGCTGCCATTGGTTCTTCAATCAGACGTACATCACGTGCGCCAGCGTTATACACTGCTTCGCGGATTGCACGGCGCTCAACCAGTGTCGATTTGCACGGTACACACACCACCACACGTGGTGCAGGTGGGAATAAACGTTTTTCGTGCACTTTGCCAATAAATTGGTTTAACATGGTTTCGGTGACTTCAAAGTCTGCAATCACACCGTCTTTCATTGGTCGAATCGCAGAAATATTGGCAGGGGTACGACCTAGCATTTGTTTCGCATCTAGACCTACGGCTGCAACAATTTTTTGTGAACCACTGTGACGGATTGCCACCACCGTCGGTTCATTCAAGATAATGCCCCGTCCTGGTGCATAAATGAGTGTGTTAGCTGTACCTAAATCAATCGCAAGATCTGGCGAAAACAAGCCAATTAGTCGTTTTAAAATCACGGGTCGTACTCAGTTTTTACAAATGTGGACGCAAGGTCGCAACTTTAACTAAATGTGATGATTTGAACAAGTCAATCGCTTATCATATAGCGCGATATTTTGAAATTTTTTGATACTGACAAGGTGATGTTATGTCTACATCGGATGCTCAGCATTCAGATCTAAATGCTCAAACCGTATCACAAATTGCCAATCTTGCACGTTTATCGTTCAATGATACGCAATCTGCTGAGTACGCACAAAGTCTAAATAAAATTTTAGGCATGATGGAAACCTTAAAAGGCATTGATACTACTGGTGTTGAGCCATTAAAAAGTCCATTTGATCATCCACAGCCTTTACGCCCTGACGTAGTGACTGAAACCAACCACCGTGAAGAATATCAAGCCGTTGCACCTGCAACCCAAGATGGCTTGTATTTAGTTCCTCGTGTGATCGAATAATCTTTGTTTCATTTTGTAAATTTTGGCAGTTTTGTGGCGCTTTTCACAAAAATCAGCTCGGCTGCCATTTCTAGGCTAGATTTTAAATTATGACTGATTTACATCGCCTCTCTATTCGCGAATTGTCAGAAGGTTTGCAAAGCAGCAAATTTTCTTCTCGCGAACTGACACAACATTATTTAAAGCGTATTGAAAAAATTGATGCTCAGGTTAAAAGTTATGTCACGGTAACCCCTGAGCTGGCACTTGCCCAAGCCGATGCTGCTGATGCTGCCATCCAAGCAGGCAATGCTTCTGTCCTTGCAGGGATTCCACTGGCGCATAAAGACATTTTCTGTACCCAAGGTGTTCGCACTTCTGCGGGTTCAAAAATGCTCGACAACTTCATTTCACCTTACGATGCCACTGTGGTGAGCAAAGCCAAAGCCGCGGGTCTCGTGACTTTGGGTAAAGTGAACATGGACGAGTTTGCCATGGGTTCAACCTCTGAAAGCTCATACTACGGCGCAACGAAAAACCCGTGGAACTTGGACTATGTGCCAGGGGGTTCTTCAGGCGGTTCAGCAGCAGTGGTTGCGGCTGACCTTGCACCGTTTGCCACAGGCACAGATACAGGCGGTTCGATTCGCCAACCTGCATCATTTTGTGGTTTGACAGGTTTAAAACCAACTTATGGTCGCGTCTCTCGTTTCGGGATCATTGCGTTTGCTTCATCTTTAGACCAAGCAGGTCCAATGGCACGTTCGGCTGAAGACTGTGCTTACCTGATGAATGTGATTGCAGGTCACGATGCCAAAGACTCAACATCTGTAGAAAAAGACGTTGATGATTATGTCGCGAACCTCAATGCAACATCTGTGAAAGGTTTACGTATTGGTATTCCGAAACAGTACTTCAATGTTGCAGGTTTAGCCGCTGACGTGAAAGCACGTGTTGAAGCGTCATTAAAGAAACTTGAAGACATGGGCGCGATTTTGGTCGAAGTTGACCTGAATATGGTTGAAGCTTATGTGCCAACGTATTATTTGATTGCTCCTGCTGAAGCGTCTTCAAACTTGTCACGTTATGACGGCGTGCGCTATGGCTACCGCTGTGAAAACCCTGTGGACTTGATGGACTTGTACAAGCGTTCTCGTTCGGAAGGTTTTGGCGAAGAAGTCAAACGTCGTATCCTGATTGGGACGTATGCACTGTCTGCGGGTTATTACGATGCCTACTATGTCAAAGCACAAAAAGTTCGTCGTTTAATTCAGCAAGATTTCTTAAAAGCCTTTGAACAGGTCGATGTGATTGCTGCGCCTTCTGCACCAACTACAGCGTATAAGATCGGTGCGAACCTTAGCCCAACCGAAATGTATTTGGGTGACGTGTACACCCTTGCGGTGAACTTGGCGGGTCTGCCTGCGATTAACGCACCTGTCGGTTTAGATGATCACAACTTGCCTGTCGGCTTACAGTTGATTGGTAATTACTGGTCAGAATCACAATTGTTGTCGATTGTGCATCAATACCAACAAAACACTGACTTCCACACCCAACGTGCGGCGATTGCTGAGGAGAATGCATAATGGCACAAGCTCAAAAACAATCCTCAAAATCAGCTAAATCAAACCTGATTGATGGTTGGGAAGTGGTGATCGGGATTGAGATTCACACACAACTTGCCACAAAATCTAAAATCTTCTCAGCTTCATCGACTGAATTTGGTCAAGACCCAAATACTCAAGCGAGTTTGGTTGACTTGGCAATGCCAGGGGTTTTACCTGTATTGAATAAAGAAGTGGTTGATCTTGCGATTCGCTTTGGTTTGGGGATTGATGCTTACATCGACCAAGCCTCTGTGTTTGCGCGTAAAAACTACTTCTACCCTGACTCGCCTAAAGGCTACCAAATTAGCCAGATGGACAACCCGATTGTGGGCTTGGGTCATATTGACATTCAACTTGAAGATGGCTCGATCAAACGTATTGGCGTGACGCGTGCCCATCTTGAAGAAGATGCGGGTAAATCAATTCACGACCAGTTTGAAGGCATGTCAGGCATCGACTTGAACCGTGCAGGTACGCCTTTACTTGAAATCGTGTCTGAGCCAGACATGCGTTCGGTTGAAGAAGCAGTTGCCTACATCAAAGCGATTCACACCTTGGTACGTTGGTTAGGCATTTCTGACGGTAACATGGCTGAAGGTTCGTTCCGTGCTGACTGTAACGTGTCTTTACGTCGTCCGGGTCAGCCTTTTGGTACACGTTGTGAATTGAAAAACCTCAACTCATTCCGTTTCATTGAGCAAGCGATCAATGTTGAAATTGAACGCCAAATGGAAATTTTGGAATGGGATGGCACGGTAGATCAAGAAACACGTTTGTTCGACCCTGTGAAAATGGAAACGCGTTCAATGCGTTCCAAAGAAGAAGCGAACGATTACCGCTACTTCCCTGACCCTGACTTGTTGCCTGTGATGATTGCTGATGCTCAAATCGAAGCAGCTCGCGCAGCATTGCCTGAGCTACCTGCAGCACGTCGTGCGCGTTTTGTGGCTGACTTTGGCGTGACCGAGTACGATGCGCATGTGTTGACGCTGACCCGTGAAATGTCTGACTTCTTTGAAGCAGTCGTGGCAGCGGCAGGCGGTGCGGCTCAAGGTAAAGTCTCTGCAAATTGGGTGATGGGTGAATTCTCAGGTGCGCTCAACAAAGCAGGCTTGGACTTGGCTGATTCTCCTGTGTCTGCTGAGCAACTTGGCGGCATGATTGCTCGTATTGTCGATAACACCATTAATGGAAAAATCGCGAAGCAAGTGTTTGGCTTTATGTGGGAAGAAGGCAAAACTGCCGATGCCATTATTGCTGAAAAAGGCTTGAAGCAAGAAACCGATACAGGCGCGATTGAAGCGATTATTAAAGACGTGCTTGCAGCCAATGAAAAAATGGTTGAAGAGTACAAGTCTGGTAAAGAGAAAGCCTTTAACGGTCTTGTCGGTCAAGTGATGAAAGCTGCAAAAGGTAAAGCTAACCCTGCACAAGTCAATGAATTGATGAAGAAATTGATTGGTTAATCTGATCTAATTTTAAAAGAAAACCCGCTTTAGAGCGGGTTTTTTTATATAATGCTTCCATTACAAATTAGTACAACAGCCAATAAATGTCTCACTCTTACTTTTTTTGCATTAGCGCCGGTCAAACTATCACGAGAAAAAAGAAAACTCCATTTTCTTTAAAACATCGTTATTTAAACTATGGCTTACTTTCATTAGCAACACTGTTGAAGGAGCAAAATATTCCTGCAATACAAGTTCAAGGATTGTTTGATGCTCCTCAACAAACTCTTCAAATTTGTATTAATAAGTATGATTTTTTAAACTCAGAGTACCCTCTTTTTTTGTCTATACCAAGCTTTTATGCATTAGAGTGGGCACAAGAATTTATTGATTTGATCTATAAAATCAAACCTGAACAAAAAATTATTGTTGGTGGTCGTTGGGTAATAGGTAATTCAATACAAAATATTCAGAAAGTTCTTCCGCCAGTTGATCATGTTATAACAGGTTTAGGAGAACTTAAGCTATCTGAAATACTCTCAAAATATGGCATAGTATTTATACAAAAAATATCAAAACATTATGAACTTAACTATGAAGCATTACATGACAGCCATCTTTATCAACCAAGTTTTGAAATATCTCGTGGATGTGGTATGGGATGTGCTTTTTGTCAAGAGAAAGATGAGCCTTTAACTCCATTAAAACCCGTAAAGCAACTAATAGAAGAAATAAAAAAATTTATATCCTTTAATAAATCTAATGATATTACCCCATATTTTGAAACCTCCATGTTTACACCTAATCGTAAATGGTCAATTCAATTGAAAGAACAATTGGTAGAGGAAGGATTGAAAATTAAATGGCGAACAGAGGCAAGAATTGATTCTATAAAGCCTGAAAATCTTGAATATCTATTTGAAGCTGGGCTATCAGTATTAGATTTAGGCTTGGAAAGCGCATCTCACCAACAACTCCTATCAATGAAAAAAACAGAAAATCCTCAAAAATACTTAGATAGAGCTTCTAAATTAATAGTTAAAGCTTATGAGCTTGGAATCAAGGTTAAGATTAATATTTTATTATATGCTGGAGAAACCAAGAAAACCCTAAAAGAAACAGAAGACTGGCTTGAAAAACATAAAACTTATATTACTGGTGTATCTATAGGCCCGGTAACTGTATATGGTTGGGACGAAGATACATCTGTATATATGGATGCATTAGAGACTCTGGGAGCCTCTATATATCGCTCATCTACAGGAATAAAATATTTAAATTTAAGTGCAGAAATTACATTCGATGAATCAATAGAAATTTCCAGACAACTTAGTCAAAAGTTTATGACGAAAGAAAACTTTTTCTTCCTTAAATCTTTTTCGTATTTACCAAGAGATTATAAATATGAAAACTTTTTGACAGACTTAGACAAAGTCGAGAATAAAAATGATTTAAGTTTTTCTATTAATTAGAAGTTTTTGACATCATGAAACAGTATCCTCCATCAACAAACTCGAAGACTTAGGACGTATCCAACTTTCAAAGTCCTTTTTTATGCGTGACTTCTAAATACCCTCATCCCCCGCCTTCTCTTGCACTTTGCTTAAAGCAGTGCTTTAAGCTCGCTCAGGGAGAAGGAGCTTTCATTATAAATTAAATGCCGTCATGAATTTAATATTGGATATTCTCTCTCCTTTTAGGAGAGGGCTAGGGAGAGGATTTAAAATTACTTCCCTCTGATCACACCCAACTGATTCCAAATATCAGGCGTCAAAAACGTCACCACCAACTTATTCAAATCCACATAACGGAGCAACCCATTCAACTGCTGCTTCACTTCAGGGATTTTCAAAATTTCTTCGCCCGTAATCTGTCCCAACTGCTGAAAACTCTCCCCAACTGCCTGTACGCCATCCGCCTGAATCACCGCTTTGGTCTGCGCCGAACATTGATCCACCAAAATACGCTGCAACACCTGCGCCACGCTTTGATCTAACGCATTTTTCTGTGCTTCGGTCACATGACTAAACTGCTTTAGCTCAGGATGATTCGACAACGCTACAAACGTCCATTGCAACACGGTAGTTTTATCGCTTGCCGTGGTGGACTTCACCAAACATTCACTGAGTCGGTCAACTGCTGGGCTTGCTTGAGTCACTTGGGTTGTACCCAAAACTGCGGCTGCGAGCAAAACGGCTCGACCTAAAACTAAACCTGTACGTGCTGTGGACATGAACGCCCCTCCATTCAATCATCGGCTTCTTTGTAGCACAGCAAATCAAGATTCACTGTTATGACTCTGTATCGTAGCAGTCGATAGCGTCAACAATGCAAGTGTGTGCTTGACCCTGATATTGGCATCTGCCCGATACACCGCATAAATCGGCGCTAAACAAGGTGGTTCGGCTTTGAGTGTTTTATAAATGATTTGTTTATTCCAAAAATCCTGAATCGATGCAGGGACAATCGACACGCCAATTCCCGCTGCAATCAGGTTTAAACTGGAGGTTAAGCGTGGCGCTTCTTGGACAATATTGGGACTAAACCCCGCCTGATAACAATGTGCCAAAATATTGTCAAACAAGTCCTGCCCTGCCATCCGCCGATACAACACAAATTCATACGGTTCCAAATCGAGTAAATGGATCGCTCCACTTTTATCGGCTAAAGCATGATTATTGGGTAACGCCACAATCAGCGGTTCATCAAGCACATGAATACTCGCAAGTTCCGCATGTAGCGATGCTGGACGGCGCAAAAAAGCAATATCCAGTTTTTCATTGAGTACGGCATCGATCAGATCTCGACTGCTTTCCTCTTCAAGCTGAATTGCCACCGCAGGGAACTGTTCACGAAACTGGCGTAACAGATTGGGTAAAAAGGGATGCAAACCCACCGAGTTGGTAAAACCAATATGCAATTGTCCTTCCAAACCCTGCGCGATATTTTGTACACGCTGGGGAATCGCTTGCGCATGTGCCAAGATGCTCAGCGCTTCCTGATATAACACTCGCCCTGCTTCGGTCACTTCGACTCCACGTGGCAAGCGCTTGAATAGTGCTGTACCGAGTTCCTGCTCCAAACTTTTAATCAGCCGTGTCAACGGTGGTTGTTGCATGTACAAACGGTTGGCTGCTTTGGAAATATTACTTTCTTCAACCACCGCCACAAAGGCGTTGAGTTTGTGAATATCAATCATATCTATACTTTTTAGGTATGTTTTATGCAAAAAATAGCATTGGTAAATATAGCACAAGCGCCGCATGCTATTACACAGAATCAATGGCTTTAGGATCAAATTGTGGATACACGGGTGCTGCATACACCGACTTGTCGAGCATTATTTTTAGGCTTTTTAAAACTGGGCTTAATGGGCTTCGGCGGCGTTTTGCCGTTGGCACACCGCATGATTGTTGAAGAAAATAAATGGCTCAGTACCACACAATTTACCGACTTGCTCGGCATCTGCCAAATCTTGCCAGGGGGCAATATCATCAACATGTCCGTTGCCATTGGCATGGAATTTCAGGGAGTGAAAGGTGCATTTTCAGCAATTCTAGGATTGATCTGCGCGCCTACTATTATTGTGCTGTTGATCTATCAAATTTATAGCCAGTTTCAAAATCTGCCTGCCGTTCAACATGCCATTCAGGGTTTGGCTGCGGCTGCCGCGGGTTTACTGTTATCTACAGGCTTTAAAATGCTGAAACCGATTGCTAAAAGCTATCTCACCGCAAGTAGTATTGTGCTGACGTTTCTGTTGATGATCATCATTAAAATACCGCTGCTGTTCACTTTGATGCTGTTGTTGGCACTGAATATGTGGCTGTTAAATATGGGAGCAAAACGCGCATGATTTGGGTGTTATGGTCGCTCGCCTTATTGTTTACCGAACTGTCTTTATTGGCTTTTGGCGGTGGCAATGCGATTTTGCCTGAAATGCAGCATCAGGTGGTTCATGTTCACCACTGGCTGACTGCGCAAGAATTCAGTTCACTGTTTGCGATGGCTCAGGCTGCACCTGGCCCGAACATGATGATTGTGCCCTTAATCGGCTGGCATGTTGCAGGGACAGCAGGCTTGATTGTCAGCTCGATTGCGAAATTTGCCCCTTCTTCGGTCATTACGGTGTATGCCATGAAATTTTGGCGACAGGTCAAAGATCATCCATTACGTGCCCGTTTTGAAAAAGCCTTGAAACCGATTACTGTGGGTTTGGTTTTGGTCAGTGGATGGTTGATTGCATCGGCATCTGCACAAAATTTATTGCTCGGTGGAATTGTGATTGCCACAGCAGCATTAGGTATGTTTAAAAAAGTCCATCCGCTTTGGGTAATGTTACTGGGTGCAGTCTTGGGCGTGTGTTTCTTATAATTTTATGCCA
The DNA here is from genome assembly GCF_022012315.1 of Acinetobacter sp. ME22. NCBI lineage: Bacteria > Pseudomonadati > Pseudomonadota > Gammaproteobacteria > Moraxellales > Moraxellaceae > Acinetobacter > Acinetobacter sp. ME22. The sequence goes on along the minus strand of NZ_JAKLTL010000008.1, from coordinate 92,553 downwards.
TAGTGATGTACATCATAAAAATGCAATTTTGCCTGAAATGCAGCATCAGGTGCTTAATGCAAGATCCAATATCAGAACCTCAAAACAATGAAAATGAATCTTCTTTTTGGAAAGATAATTGGATCGATATATGCGAATTATGTATCGAATTTTTACCCAATCTATTGATGAGTGCTGTACGCATGATTGCACACGTATTTCTTAAACTACTTGGTCATCGCCATAAAAAAGCCAGTCAAAACTTTGCATGACTGGCTTTTTTATCACAAGGCTTTTGACTTATTTATACAAAATCGATTCAAAGGCTTTTAAACGCTTATAAATCGAAAGCAGTTCAATAATGGTTTTCCATGAATTGATCAAGTACTGGAAAGACTCTCGTACTTTATCAAACACATTCCCAATCTGATTCAGCAGACCCAGCGTCATTTTCCCCGCAGCAATCGAGGGGAAAAGTACCACAAGGCTATATAAAACATCGAGCTGCATGTACCACGTACTCACCAAATTGAAGTAGGTATAGTGGAAATACAGACGGAAATAGTTTTTACGCACATTCCCAAATAACTCTCTTAAAGTCGCTGGCTCGGCACGCTCAACAAAATCTTCGCCATACACCAGTTCTTTACGATAAGCCGCTTCAACTTTTTGGTTATTAAATTCCAAACCTGGAAGTTTAATCCCGACAACCATAAGTAACAGGGTTCCAAAGGCTGCCCATGCCACGGCAGCATAAACCAAGGAATGTTTGACTTCACCAATCAAGGGCAATGCAGGTACATGTGCAGACAATTGGAATAAAATTGGTAAAAAGGCAATTAAAATCATAATCGCTTTGACAAAACTGACGCCTAAGTCCTCCATCGTGGTGGCAAAGCGCATGGTGTCTTCTTGCACACGCTGCGATGCCCCTTCAATACTGCGAAGCTTCGGCCAGTGCTCACTGTAATATTCATTCATTGCAGTTCGCCAACGGAAAATATAGTGGCTCACCAAAAATGAGTTCAGCACTGCCAGTGTCACGGCAACCATCGCAATATATAAAAAGGTCAAGGTTCCCATATACAGGTCTTTAATATTGCCCCCGCCACCTGCTAGCATTTTCTGGATGAGATCCCAAAATGGACCATACCACGCATTGACTGCTACACTAACTTGCACACCAAACCAGATATTAAACAGGATCAGCGCAGAGCCCCAAACTGACCAGCGTTGCCATTTGTTATCTGAGAAAAAGCGCCATATCCCTGCAAAAATAGCTGTGGCAATCAAAAACCAAACATAAAACCACAAAAATGCAGGCGACCAAAAACGACTGACACCAATCGGTAACTCAGCATTTGCATAGCCCTGAGGTAAACCTATGAGCGTACCCCATGCCTGTCCACCTGCATACCACAAGATCAAATTGAAGGACAGCCATGCAACAACTGAGAGAAAAAATGCACGAGGTGCGGGAAAAAACGATTTAAACATGCTTGGGGAATATTCCGTCTAATTTTGAAATTCTGCCTGAGCCAGTATACAGCTTCAACTTAAGCGAGTCTGATGCGAAAATAGTGTAAGTAACGCTTCGGAATGATGTTTTTATTTTTTGTAACCTACAACAAAAAATAGCGCTTTTGCGCTCTTTTTCACAGTTTGAGTATGTAGATTTTAAGATAATGACTAAAAAGAAAGTCTTGCAGGTCATTTAAGTGGAAAGAACTCACAAAAATGTAAAGCTAAAACAGATTATTTAGCCAAAGCGAGCAGCCCATAATCCATTTAATCCAATACAGATCAACTGAAGTAACATCACCATCAAAAACCAAAACCAGCCTTTCTTTTTACGTTCGACCTGTTGCATTGTCAATATACTCCATGCGCATGACTGCATTGAAGAACTGCAAATGCCGTGCCATTTTTAGAACAGTGTGATGTGATCTCACCGCCTGTTTTTTCATGAAAAACGGATTATATTTTTACAAATTATACCTGATGATTTTGAAAAAATCGGTTTAAAATCCGCCAATAAACTGATTTTGACAGAAATGGATGCACGCACAATCCGTATGGATTGTGATGATGGTGGTGATTCACAATGTACGCAATTATTCTTGTAACGATCTTTCTGATTAGTCTGCTCTATACCTATTTTCGAGGAAAAGAGCGCCTTAAACTGTCACGCCAACTGTTCGATCATTCGACTTTTTTAGGCCCAATTAATATGTTTATGACAGGCTTTTCACGTCTGCCCGCTCAGCCTTTTTATGCTGTTGAAGACTTTCCTGAACTGAAACCACTACAAGACAACTGGCAAATCATTCGCGATGAAGCTGTTGCACTACAAAACCAGATTAAAGCTGCACAAAGCAACAATGATGCAGGGTTTAACACCTTCTTCAAACGTGGCTGGAAACGCTTTTATCTAAAATGGTATCAAGACAGTCATCCCTCAGCACAACAACTATGCCCTAAAACGGTCGCGATTTTAGAGAAAATTCCCTCAGTTAAAGCCGCTATGTTTGCCGAGCTTCCATCGGGCAGCTACTTGGGTAAGCACCGTGATCCGTATGCGGGTTCAGTGCGTTATCACTTGGGTTTAAGCACACCGAATAGCGATGATTGTTTTATTGAAGTCGATCAGCAACGTTATAGCTGGCGCGATGGTCAAGCGACGATTTTTGATGAAACCTATGTACACTGGGCACAAAATAAAGCAGATCAAACGCGTATTATTTTGTTTTGTGACATTGAACGCCCTATGAAGTGGCAGTGGGCACAAAACTTTAATCACTGGTTCGGTCGTAATGTCATGTCTGCATCGGCTTCACCAAACGATGCACAAGACCAAACAGGTTTTATTAACCGTATTTTTAAGTATTTTTATGCGATTCATGCCAAAGGTCGCGAGCTGAAAGCCAAAAATCGAAAAATGTATTATTTAAGCAAATGGGCTTTATTCTTGGCATTGATTAGCGCCATTTTATTACCTAGCGTATTGTAAATATCAAATCACAAAAAGCCGTATCACAAGATACGGCTTTTTTTATTTATGTAGCAAAATCATTTAAAATTGTATAATATATGTTTTTATATTTAAAATTAATCCATAGAAAACCCATGAAAAAAATATATCTTAGCATTGCATTACTTGCATCAATGAGCCTGACAGGGTGTGCAACCTCACGTGGACTGATTCAGCTTCCTGCAAAGCCACCTGTTGCAACTAGCAATTCACAACAAAGTAGTCAACATACTGCTATCATTACACTGGTTGAAGATGATCGTGTTTTTGAAGAAGCACCGAAAACACCCGATATTCCCTCTTTAAAAGGTGGTTTGGCACAAGCAACACAAGACGAAAAAGCACGTGCAGTTGCCCGTAAACGTAATGGTTATGGACAAGCTTTAGGTGATATTCTATTGCAAGAAGGCAGTGTAAGTCAGTTGGTACAACAACGTGTTGAACGAGCTTTAAATCAAGCAGGTTATCAGGTTTTACCAAATACCGAAGCCAATAAAGCCACTGCCAATTTAGTTTTAACAGTCAAAATCAATAAATTTTGGTCATGGTTTCAACCCGGCTTTAGCTCAATCAAAATTCATTCTGAAATTGATAGTGACTTGCTAAACAATAAAACATCATCCCAACCTATTCATATTTATAGTAAAGTGACAAATTCTGCCCAAATTGCTAATGGAACGAAATGGATTGCCAATATTAATCAGGTGCTTGATGACTATGAGGCACAACTCATCACCGAATTAAAAAAACAACCATAAAATGGTTATCACCATCATCAGCTGAAGATGAAAGTTGATGATGGTTAGGCTTGCTGAATTAAATGCGTTATCCCTGTTACAATCATATCTACTGCAATTGTTCCGATCAACAAAGCCGATAAACGCCCGACAATATCAAAATAGTAATCGACATATTTGGCATGCTTATAACGCAGGTTATCATGCATAAATTTCATTAAAATCAAAATTATACAAGTCAAAGCCAACGTCACTAACATCACCAGTGCCGCACCTGTTAACCCGATATCCATGCCTGTGACGACTGCCGCACTAATCGTTCCCGGCCCAACCATAAAGGGCATAGCCACCGTTCCCGCCAAGTGCTCAGGCGCACCTCGGATTGCACCAATCGTATCGGCTCCCTGAAACACATAACGGTAGCCAATCACCAAGAAAATAATGCCTCCAAAAATCTGGAACGATTCAAAGCGGACATTTAAATATTGATTAAAAATCCGCTCGCCACCCCATGCAAAAAACATAAACACCAAATAGGCGATTCCGCTCCCCTGTATCAATGCCCGATTAAAGATTCGTGCTTCGATATTTCGGATCATCCCAATCATATAAATACTCATCAGAAAGGGATTCAGTAAAGAAAAGAACAGTGCAAATGAATGTATGTATGGGCTTAGCATAGTCAGAATCTACTCGTCATGATGTTCGTGTGGATCTGGGAAAGTCAGGGTTTTACCTGCTGTTTCTCGGTTAATGTGCAAGAAAGTTAAATGACGTTCGTATTTGTCCAGTACATCATTAATCACCTGTTCTTTGTTGTAGCCCATCAGGTCATTGTCCTGACTACCTTCAAACAAAAACGTTTCTAGTCGGTAATAATAATTTTTAACGAACTTACTGCTACGCATACTAAATTCGGGTGCATGGTAACGCTGTGGCCAAATTTGATAGATAAAACTCTGCTCATTGACCAGATCAATCATAAGATCAATATGATAAAGCGGTTCATCATCTTCTATTAATTTCTCAGTCAGAGTGACCTGCGCTCCTTTACGGCGCAGCTCTTCAACCACAGCTTCCAGTGCAGGTTTACACACCTGATCCAGCATATTTAATGTGGTTTTACGCCCAGGGTGATGCATCACCCGTGATAACCGCTGTCGCCAGTTCAAAATGTCGACATTCCCGACTACAGGCGCGGCATTCATGGTTGAACTTTGATGGCGAAAATCCTCCAGTCGTAAGGATTTAAATAATCCTGCCATCACAAAGAAAATCACGAAGCTAAACGGCAAGCCCATAATGACTGTGGCTTTTTGTAGAGAACTCACCCCATCGGTCATCAGCATGGCAATGGTCAATAAAGCAATTGCGATCGACCAAAACACCCGAATCCAGTTCGGTGCATCACTATTCACATCGGTAAATTTATAGGTGAAATTACCGAGTACAATCGAACCTGAATCCGCCGAAGTCACATAAAACAGTAAACCTGTAATCAGCGCCAACATGGCTGTGACATTGAACCACGGATAAAACGACAGTAATTTATAAAAACCCAGTTCAGGTTTTGCCACAATTTCCTGAGCAAAAGCCAGATTGCCATGAATCACCTGATACAAGGCACTATTGCCCATAATCGACAACCACACCAAAGTAAATACAAATGGAATAATTAAGGTTCCTGTCACAAACTGGCGAATGGTACGCCCCTTGGAAATACGTGCTAAAAACAGCCCAACAAATGGCGACCAAGCCACCCACCATGCCCAGAAAAACAGCGTCCAGTCTTTCATCCATTGTTCAGCATGCGGGTCTTGCTGATAGGCAAAGGTGTCAAGTGTCATTGAAGGGAAACGGCTGACATAATCGCCCAAATTCAGGATCAAGGCATTCAGCAAAAATTTGCTGTCCCCCATAAACAAAATGAAGAGAACCAAACCAATCGCAAAGTAAACATTCAATTCAGAAAGGAATTTCACTCCTTTCTCGACCCCAGTGGTCGCTGAAATAATGGTGATAATCACCGCAAAAATCACCAAACCCAACTGCACGCTTAAGCCTTCAGGTACACCAAAGGTGACATGCAAACCATAATTGAGCTGCACCACGCCGATTCCACACGTGGTTGCAATCCCGAAAATAGTCCCTAAAACAGCTGCAATATCGACCCAGTGTCCCATCCAGCCTTTAATCTTCTGACCAAAGATTGGATAGAGTGCAGAGCGAATGGTAAGCGGCAGGTTATAACGATACGAAAAGTAACCGAGTGCAATCCCGATCAGTGCATACATACACCAGCCTGTTAAGCCGTAGTGAAAGACCGTCCAGACAATCGCCGTACGCGCAGCTTCCAAGGTTTGCCCTTGTCCAACAGGCGGCTGCATATATTGAATAATCGGTTCAGCCACCGAGAAGAACATCAGGTCAATCCCGATGCCTGCGGCGAACAGCATGGCAGACCAACTCATTAAACTGAATTCAGGCTTGGCATGCTTTGGCCCCAATTTCACATCGCCATAACGTGAACAGGCCAGAAATAGCACAAAGACCATATAGGCCGTTGCGGCAGCAAAGTAGTACCAGCCAAATGTGGCACTCACCCAGTCAAGGACTAAATCTAAAAGCCGAGCAGCTTCGGTATTAAAAAATAATGTAAATAAGGAAAATAACAGAACCAATCCTGCTGAAATGAAAAAGACAGTTCGGTTTAAACGACTACTTGCAGGTGCAGTCCGTGTCATGGTGGAGGGGTTGTTTTGAGTCATACCTTCCTCTTTTTTGGCTAACGGAAACGACTTAAGTCGCTCAGAATATGCACATGAGCTTGTGTTTTTTATGATAAAGAGGACTCAAAAATCGGATCATCTTTTCAGGAAAAACATTTGGAGCAGTAAATTTCAGCCCGTACATGTGATTTAATAAAATTAAAAATCAATAACAAATACATGAAATTAAATACAATTTTTGCAGAAATTTCAGTATTGACTACGGATCTCGCACAATTTCTTAACAATGACTATACGTTCCATTGATTGATTGTTCAATCAATGGAACGTATTATCGTTGTAAACATTGTTTCAGGCAGTGTTTGAATGAATAATGGCGCTAATTTTTTTCTGCGTGGTGTCTTTGTATGAATCGTCCTCGTGTCCAACCCGAGCATATTCGTCGTGAACAGATCATGACTGCGGCTTTTGCTGTGATTGCTCAAGAAGGCTTAACCAATACCACCATGGCTAAAATTGCCAAGCAAGCCGACTTATCTACGGGCATCGTCAGTCACTATTTTGGTGACAAACAAGGCTTGATTGATGCCTGCATGCGCGAACTGCTCAATATCTTATTGCGTAAAACCGAAGACTACAAAGCCGAAGCACAAGCTGAACCACAAGCACAGATCCGCGCCATTATTGATTCAAATTTCGATGCCAGTCAGACCACCTCGCAAGCCATGCGAGTGTGGTTAGAGTTCTGGTCAGCCAGTATGCACATGCCCGAATTGCACCGATTACAACGCGTCAATGATCAGCGTTTGTATTCCAATCTGCATCATCATTTCTTGCAATTACTCAGCAAAGAACAAGCCGATGTTGCAGCACGCGGTATGGCAGCACTGATTGATGGCTTATGGCTCCGTGGCTGTTTAAGCAGCCAGCAGGAGGAGTTTGACCGTGAACTGGCACGCAGCATTGCCTACGACTATTTAGAGATGCAAATCAATCTGCACAGCAGGTTGCAGGAGGAACAGAATGAGTAATGTCCCCGTTCAGGGTTTATATCTTCACGGACAGCAGGTCGATGCCAGCAGTGGGCAAAGCATCGACAGCATTAACCCTGCCAATGGACAATTGCTGGCAAAAGTTCAAGTTGCCTCAGCACAAGATGTAGATCGAGCGGTACACAGTGCCCAGCAAGGGCAAAAAGTTTGGGCGAGCATGACTGCCATGCAACGCTCTCGGATTTTACGTCGTGCGGTTGATATACTCCGCGAACGTAACGATGAATTGGCACTGCTCGAAAGCCAAGATACAGGCAAGGCTTATGCTGAAACCTCCACCGTCGATATTGTCACGGGTGCAGACGTTTTAGAATATTACGCAGGTTTAGCCACGGCAATTCAAGGCGAACAACAACCCTTACGTGACAGCAGTTTTTTCTATACCCGTAAAGAACCTCTCGGTGTCGTGGCAGGAATTGGCGCGTGGAATTATCCGATTCAGATTGCGCTCTGGAAATCTGCCCCTGCCCTTGCTGCGGGCAATGCCATGATTTTTAAACCAAGTGAAGTGACACCGCTGAGCGCACTTAAACTTGCAGAAATCTATAGCGAAGCAGGTTTACCTGACGGCGTATTTAACGTGATTCAAGGCGCTGCCGATGTTGGTCGCATGCTGGCTGAACATCCTGAGATTGCCAAAATTTCCTTTACAGGTAGTGTGCCAACAGGCAAGAAGGTCATGGCAAGTGCAGCCAGTTCTTCACTCAAAGAAGTGACCATGGAACTCGGCGGTAAATCTGCACTGATTATTTGTGAAGATGCCCACCTTGAACGTGCTGCCGATATTGCCATGATGGCGAATTTCTTTAGTACAGGTCAGGTGTGCACCAACGGCACACGCGTGTTTATTCCAAAAAAATTACAAAATGCTTTTGAAAACTTGCTACTCGAACGCGTTCAGCGGATTCGTATCGGTGATCCACTTAATCCACAAACCAACTTTGGCCCATTGGTCAGCTTCCAGCATTTAGACAAAGTTTTGTCTTACTTGGGCAAAGGTTTAGCTGAGGGTGCAACTTTATTATGTGGTGGTAAACGTGCAACCGAAGGTGCATTGGCACAGGGCGCATTTGTCGAACCGACTATTTTTACCAATTGCCATGATGACATGGCGATTGTGCAAGATGAAATCTTTGGCCCTGTCATGAGCATTTTAAGCTATGACAGCGAAGACGAAGTGATTCAACGTGCTAACCAAACTCAGTATGGTCTGGCTGCGGGTGTGGTCAGTGAAAATCTGGCGACAGCGCATCGCGTGATTCATCAACTTGAAGCAGGCATTTGCTGGATCAATACATGGGGCGAATCGCCTGCGGAAATGCCTGTCGGTGGCTATAAACAATCTGGCATCGGACGTGAAAACGGACTTGCCACACTGTCTCATTACACACGCACCAAATCCATTCAGGTGGAAATGGGCGAATACGTGTCTATTTTCTAATTTTTCTCTTTCGGCATCGCTATTTTTTGCGCGGTGCCCGCTTTCTTTTCATTCTCCATTTTCGCTCAACAATAAGGATAGACCATGGCTCAACATGAATATGACTATATTATTATTGGCGCAGGTTCAGCAGGCAATGTGCTAGCGACTCGTTTAACTGAAGACCCAAACATTCAAGTGTTATTGCTTGAAGCAGGTGGCAAAGACCACCGTTTAGATTTCCGTACCCAAATGCCCGCGGCTCTGGCTTATCCCTTACAGGGTCGTACCTACAACTGGGCGTATTTGACTGACCCAGAACCCTATATGAACAACCGTCGTATGGAATGTGGTCGTGGTAAAGGGCTTGGAGGCTCATCGCTGATTAACGGGATGTGTTATATCCGTGGTAATGCTATGGATTTAGATAACTGGGCAACTTTTAAAGGTCTGGAAGATTGGCGTTATGCCGACTGCCTGCCGTATTACCGTAAAGCTGAAACTCGTGATATTGGGGCAAATGACTATCATGGTGACTCAGGCCCTGTGAGTGTTGCCACTCCGAAACAAGGCAATAATGAACTGTTCCACGCCATGGTTGCAGCAGGCGTACAGGCAGGCTATCCACAAACGGATGACTTAAATGGTTATCAGCAAGAAGGTTTTGGCCCGATGGATCGAACCGTGACCCCACAAGGTCGCCGCGCCAGTACCGCGCGTGGTTACTTAGATATTGCTAAACAGCGCCCCAATCTGACCATTGTCACGCATGCTGTCACCGATAAAATTTTATTTTCAGGCAAACGTGCCATTGGTGTGCAATATCTAGAAGGTTCAAGCACAACACCAACTGTCGTGCATGCCCGTGCTGAAGTTTTGCTTTCAGCAGGCGCAATTGCCTCACCGCAAATTTTGCAGCGCTCAGGCATCGGCTCACAAACTTTACTCAAGGAATTTGGCATTTCAGTGGTTCAGGACTTGCCCGGTGTTGGTGAAAATCTGCAAGATCACTTGGAAATGTACCTCCAATACGAATGCAAAAAACCTGTCTCCATTTACCCTGCATTAAAGTGGTACAACCAACCGAAAATTGGCGCTGAATGGTTATTTTTAGGTTCAGGCATTGGGTCAAGCAACCAGTTTGAAGCGGGTGGGTTTATTCGTAGCCGTGAAGAATTTGCATGGCCAAATATTCAATATCACTTCTTGCCTGTTGCGATTAACTATAATGGTTCGAACGCGGTCAATGAACATGGTTTCCAAGCCCATGTCGGCTCAATGCGCTCACCTTCACGTGGTCGGATTCGCCTTAAATCGCTGAATCCACACGATCATCCAAGCATTTTGTTTAACTACATGTCGACTGAGCAAGACTGGCAAGAGTTCCGCGATGCGATTCGCATTACCCGTGAAATCATGCACCAACCTGTGCTAGATGCCTATCGTGGCCGTGAAATTAGCCCAAGTAAACTGGCGCAAACCGATGCCGAGCTGGATGAGTTTGTACGCAATCATGCGGAAACCGCCTACCATCCATCGTGTAGCTGTAAGATGGGTGAAGATGACATGGCGGTGGTCGATGGACAAGGTCGGGTGCATGGTGTTGAAGGCTTACGTGTGGTCGATGCGTCAATCATGCCGCTGATTATCACAGGCAATCTGAACGCCACCACCATCATGATCGGTGAGAAAATTGCCGATGCAATTCAAGGTAAAAAACTGCCTGCTTCAACCGCAGATTATTACCGTGCCGATGGCGCTCCTGTGCGTAGCGCACCCCTACGTGAATGGAATGACAATCTATTGCAATAAAATAAAGGCTGCCGCGGCAGCCTTTTTCTTGAAATGAAAGAGATCGGTTAAATTTTAATTTCAGCACCGAGTAATTTCACAAACTGCGCCAACCATGCAGGATGTGCAGGCCATGCAGGTGCAGTCACCAAATGACCATCGGTCACTGCATCAGTCACCGCAATATCAACATAAGTTCCACCCGCCAGTTTGACTTCAGCCGCGCAGGCGGGATATGCCGAACAGGTTTTACCTTGCAGCACATTGGCAGCCGCCAGTAACTGCGCACCATGACACACCGCAGCAATCGGTTTTTTGACCGCATCAAAAGCCTGTACAATGTCCACAACACGTGCGTTCATGCGTAAGTATTCAGGCGCACGTCCCCCTGGAATTACCAAGCCAACATAATCCTCAGGATTGACTGCATCGAAGTCGTAGTTAATCGCAAAATTATGCCCACGCTTTTCGCTATAGGTCTGCTCGCCCTCAAAGTCATGGATCGCAGTAGCGATATGATCGCCTGCTTTTTTATTTGGACAGACCGCATGCACCACATAGCCGAGTCCAGTCAAAAACTGAAATGGCACCATGGTTTCGTAGTCTTCTGCGTAGTCGCCAACCAGCATGAGTAGCTGCTTGCTCATGTTATTCTCCGTGTCGTTTTTGGATGATTTTTTAGACAATAGCATATTGCACTTATAAATAGATTTCGAGCTGTATGTCTTTGTGTAATGTTCATCCTGTTGTTTTTTTATACTGGTTCTTTTCAATCATTATTTACCGTATGCTATAAAAAAAATGGGAAAAATAACGTAAATGCTCAGGGAGAAGCAATGACATCCACCGATCAGGCACTGCGCTATCAGGCGTATGGTTATATTGCAGCAGGCATAAGCAGTTTGATGCTGGTTCATGCGATTGGACGCTTTGCATTTACGCCACTTCTGCCCTATTTCATTCAGGATCATCTCATCACGATTACCCAAGGGGCTGACCTCGCCACCAGTAATTATCTGGGTTATTTGATTGGGGCATTGTTGGCAGTGTATTTAAACCGACCTGATCGGCTGAAACGTTATGTCTGCTTGGGGTTGATCATCAATGCAGCTTTGACCCTGCTGCAATGTTTCACGGCTGCTTATACGCTGTTGTTATTGCTTCGTCTTGCCAATGGCATCAGCAATGGCTTGGTGTTTGTACTCGCGCCTGCGTTAATTTTGGAATGGCTGAGTGAACATCAACTGACTCGTTTAAGTGGTCTGGTGTACTTCGGTGTGGGTTTAGGATTAATCGTCAGCGGTATTCTGGTGGACTGGACAGCTCCATTTTTTATGGGACAATGGCGCTGGCTACCGATTGCCATCGCCTGTATTCCGCTGTTGATCTTTAGTCTGTATCAGATCTCTAAAATTCAGATTCACCCTCAAGTCAAAACGAGTCAAATTCAGCAAAAACTGTTTGATGCCAACAGTACGCCCCTGTTTATTTCCTATATTGGTGCGGGTTTGGGCTATATTTTACCGATGACCTTTTTGCCAGCTTTGGCGCATCAGGTCGGTGGTGATCATGCATTTTTGGTGAAAAATGTTTGGCTGATCACCTCGCTGTCCTGCTCGCTGTTTATTCCGATTTGGAACAGTTTGGGCGCGCGTTGGGGAGATCGTCAGGCACTCCTCGGTTCATACTGGATACAAGGACTCGGTGCGTTATTGGTCTTGGTGATGCCGAACATTTGGGGCGTGTTGGCTTGTGCGATTTTTGTCGGTGCAGGTTTTCTCGGTTCAGTGATGTGTACCCAACGTCTAGCGCGTTTTTTTCAGCCACATCAAGGGCCAAAGCTTTCTGCGGCCATGATTACCATTTATGCAGGGGCGCAATTGTTTGGGCCGTGGATGGCCAAATTCTGGATTGAACACGGCGGTTCATTACAACAAAGTTTTGCGGTGGGTGTACTCGCGTTTATTTGGGGGCTGTTCTGGACATGGCGTACCCCGAAAAAAATGACCGCTTAAAGCGGTCATTTTGGTTTTTACACCGATTAACGTGTCAACACTTTTGCAATGGATTCAGCAACGTAGTACACATTTTTCTGATTCAAACCTGCCACACAGATACGACCACTGCGAAGCAAATAAATTGCAAATTCTTCACGTAAAATATCCGCCTGCTCACCTGTTAAGCCTGTATAGCTGAACATGCCACGTTGTTTCACCAAGTAGCTAAAGTCGCGATCTGGCACACGTTGGGTTAACTCATCACGCAAGATGGTACGCATTTTGGCAATACGGTCACACATCTCTTGTAATTCTTCTTGCCAGTCTAAACGTAAGGCATCATCACGCAGAACCGTATCCACAAGAACCGCACCTGTGGTTGGCGAGCTTGAGTAGATTTTACGAACAGTTGCTTTGAACTGACCCAAAACATGCTCAGCAGATTCGCTCGATTCGCAAATCGCAGTCAAACCGCCAATACGCTCACCATACAACGAGAAGATTTTTGAGAATGAATTGCTGAGTAGGAATTTTGCACCTGCGCGGTCTAACGCACGAATCGCATACGCATCTTTATCAAGATCTTCTGCAAAGCCTTGATATGCAATATCCAAGAATGGAATCAGATTGCGTTCAAGTAGAACGGCAATCACTTGATCCCATTGCTCAGGCGTCAAGTCCGCACCTGTCGGGTTGTGACAGCAAGGGTGCAACAAGACAACGTCTTGCTCTGGAATTTGCTTCAAGCAAGCCAGCATTTCGTCAAACGCCACGCCATTGGTGTTGGCATCGAAGTATGGATATTCTGCAACTTCAAAACCTGAACCTTGGAAAATCGCAATATGGTTTTCCCATGTTGGACGGCTGACCCATACTTTAGATGCAGGGAAATATTTATGTAGGAAGTCTGCACCGACTTTCAATGCACCTGAACCACCCAAAGTCTGAATGGTCACGGCACGTTGTTCCGCACGTGCTTGACTCTCTGCGCCCAAAAGCAATGCTTGGGTAATATCGCAGTAAGATTTCAAGCCCGACATTGGCAAATAAAGTTTGGCTTTATCAACATCGTGAGCGGTGCGCAGCGCTGCCTGTTTCACGGCATTCAACTGCGGCACAATCCCTTCTTCGGTGTAATACAAACCAATACTTAAATTGACTTTATTGCTGCGTTCATCTTTTTGGAATTTTTCCATTAAGGTTAAAATCGGGTCGCCTGCATAAGGCTCAACATGCTGAAACATAAACTCTCTATCCTGATGGTTGCCTCAGCATTATAAACACAGATTGCACCATTTTGGCGCTGATTTTTTAATCAATTATTCAATCCGTTTCGCCATGTTCAATCTGCTCTAGAATCGGGCAATCCGCCGCTTCATTGCCCGCACAGCAATCAGCCGTCTGCTGCAAAATTTCCACCATGTTTTGTAGTGCTTTAATGCGTTGCTGCAACTGTTCAATATGCGCCAAGGCCAACTGTTTGACTTCGGCACTGTGCCGTGACTGATTGCGCCACAGACTCAGCAATTCCTTGATTTGTTCCACTGAAAAATCCAGTGTCCGTGCATGGCGAATAAAACGCAGGGCTTGAAGATCTTGCGCATCATAGACCCGATAGCCTGCACTGCTACGTTGAATATTGGGCAGCAAGCCGACTTCTTCATAGTAGCGAATCATCTTGCTCGACAGCCCAGTTTGCTTGGCGACTTGTCCGATGTTCATGCAAAAACTCCCCGAAATCGTTTTAAACGCAAGGCATTCCCCAGTACAAACACGGATGACATGCCCATAGCAAAGGCTGCAAACATCGGGGATAAAAGAATGCCGTAAGCGGGATACAATGCCCCTGCTGCCACAGGAATCAGCGCAGCGTTATAGACAAATGCCCAGAACAGGTTTTGGCGAATATTGCGAATGGTGGCCTGACTGAGCGCAATGGCATTACTCACGCCCTGCAAATTACCCGACATCAACACCACATCAGCAGATTCAATCGCAACATCTGTGCCTGTGCCTACGGCAATTCCCACATCGGCTGCTGCCAAGGCAGGCGCATCATTAATACCATCACCGACAAACGCCAATTTGCCATATTTTTGCTGTAAAGCCTGAACAGCGTTGACCTTGCCTTCTGGCAAAACTTCGGCAATCACTTCATCAATACCTAACTGTTTAGCAATCGCCTGAGCGGTGATGTGATGATCGCCCGTAATCATCGCCACTTTTAAGCCCAGTTGATGCAGACTTTGAATAGCAGTATAACTGGTCGATTTAATTGGGTCAGACACCACCAGCATGGCAACCAGCTTGCGATCAATTGCGGCATAAATTGGAGTTTTACCCTGTTCTGCCAACTGCTGCACTTGCTCAGAAAATGCCGCGACATCTAAGCCTAATTGTTGCATTAAACGCGCTGCACCCAAGTGAATTTGCTGCTGATTAACGCTTGCTTCAACACCATAGCCTGTCAACGCCTGAAACTGTTCCACAGGCAGCATGGCTAAACCCTGCTGCTGTGCATGTTGCACAATTGCCACCGCAATCGGATGTTCAGATTTGGCTTCGACTGAAGCGACAGCCTGTAAAATCTGCGCGGTTTGGCTTGGGTCAAGCACCACAAAATCGGTCAGGGTTGGTTTGCCTTCGGTCACAGTACCTGTTTTATCCACCGCGACAATTTGGGTTTCCTGCAATTGCTGCAAAGCTTCACCCTGTTTAAATAAAATCCCCAGTTCCGCACCACGACCTGTGCTGACCATAATCGAGGTTGGCGTTGCCAGCCCCATCGCACACGGACAGGCAATAATCAGCACCGCAACCGCATTCACCAGACTCAAAGTCAGTGCAGGTTCAGGGCCAAAGAATAACCACACCGCAAATGTGATCAGCGCCAAGCCCATCACCACAGGCACAAACCACATGGTGACCCGATCGACCAAACCCTGAATTGGCAGTTTAGAACCCTGAGCCTGTTCGACCATACGAATAATTTGCGACAGTACCGTATTCGCACCCACCGCAGTGGCTTGAATGGTGAGTGAACCTTGCTGATTGATCGTGCCCGCCACAACCGTCATCCCAACAGTTTTAGCCACAGGAATTGGCTCGCCCGTAATCATCGATTCATCAACAAAGCTTTGCCCTTCAATGACAGAGGCATCGACAGGGATTTTCTCCCCAGGTTGAATCAAGAGTTGCATACCAAGTTGCACCTGAGCAATTTCGACCTCGCGCACTTGCCCATTTTCAATAATTCGTGCTGTTTTAGGCTGTAAGCCGAGTAAATGCTGAATCGCTTGTGACGTCCGCCCTTTGGCTTTGGCTTCCAGATAACGCCCAAGCAAAATCAAGGTGACAATCACTGCAGCCGATTCAAAATAGACATTCACATTGTTTTCGGGCAGCCATGTTGGTGCAAAGGTCGCGACACAGGAAAACCCATAAGCCGCTAGTGTTCCCACTGCAACCAGCGAGTTCATGTCTGGCGCGAAACGTAGTAAAGCGGGAATGCCTTTTTGATAAAAACGACGACCTGGGAAAATCAGCACCAAAGTGGTCAGTACAAACTGGAACAACCAGCTATTTTGCATGCCGATGTTCTGCATCACCCAATGATGAAAGGCAGGAATTAAATGCCCACCCATCTCAAGAATAAACACGGGAATACTTAAACCAGCCGCGATGATCAAGTCGCGTTTAAGCTGACTGGCTTCCTGTTCACGGCGTTCGCTCAATTCATTGGTCGGTTGTAATGCTTGTTGTGGTTGGAGTTGTGCGTCATAACCTGCTTTATGCACGGCTGCCAATAATGCACTTGCATCGGCTAAATGAGCATGGACAATGGCTTTTTCTGTTGCCAGATTGACTGTCGCATCACTCACCCCCTCCACTTTTTTTAAGGCTTTTTCTACCCGCCCGACACAGGAAGCACAGGTCATGCCTTGGATATTTAGCTCGAACTGTTGCTCAGGTTGAGTCCGTACGTCATACCCTGCACGCTCTACTGCATGGACTAAAGCTTCACGAGGTACGGCAACATCGCTTTGAATCACCGCTTTCTCAGTCGCGAGATTCACCGCAACTTCTGCCACACCTTCGACTTTTTTTAAAGCCTTTTCCACTCGCCCGACACACGAGGCACAAGTCATGCCCTCAATCTCAAGCGTTTGATGATAAGGATGTTGTGACTGACTCATGTCGCCTCCATACCGTGATGCTGTTTTAGAATAGTCTACACCGTTCAGCTTAAACCTTGACATGATGGTAAGGTCAAGCTTCAAATAAAACATATTCTCATTTAAATGGGCTTGACCTTACCATGACGGGAAGCTTTACAATAAGATTTTCTTCTCACAATGAGCAGCAATTATGAAATTTGAAATTGCCAATATGACCTGTGGCGGTTGTGCACGTAGCGTCACTGCAACCATTAAAGACCTTGACCCAAATGCTCAAGTAGATATTGATGTTGCAACTAAACTGGTTAATGTACAAAGCAGTGCCACTGTTGAACAACTCACCGAAGCCCTCACTGAAGATGGTTTTCCACCTGTACTAAAAGCATAATTTTTAAGGTTGATTTTTTGGGTATGACCTGTTGCATGCCCAAAATATTCAATTTCAAGAATTCCATTTCACATTCAACACGCTGTTTCACCTGTGTTTTTATCTCAACACACTCATCCTATATTTTAGGTTTGCTTAAAAATCTGTTCATATCGCTTCATGGTTATTCATCTGCATAAAAAACGGGCCAATCATCAAGATCAGCCCGTTTCTGTTTCATCGCTATTGTCGAGCTACATCGAGCTCAACAACAGCACTTCACTTATTTTTTATCAGGCAAAGCATACGCTACAACATAGTCACCATGATCTGGTGATTGACGCGCACCGCCCGCAGAAATCACGATGTACTGTTTTCCTGTTTTTGGTGAAATGTAGGTCATTGGTGTCCCTTGGCTACCTACTGGCAAGCGAGCTTTCCACAATACTTTACCTGTTGAAGAATCAAAGGCACGTAAGTAGTAGTCTTGAGTTGCAGCGAAGAAGACCAAGCCACCTTGAGTTGCCATTGAACCACCAATGGTTGGCATACCAATCGGCGCTTTCAAGCCCATTTTGAAACCTAGAGGTCCTGTATCTTCAACCGTACCCAATGGCACTTGCCATGCAATTTGACGAGTTTTCATGTCAATTGCTGTCATGGTTCCAAATGGCGGTTTTTGGCATGGAATACCCAATGCTGACATAAAGCGGTTTTTGTTCACTTTATATGGTGTACCTTTCATTGGTACAGCACCCATACCCGTGTTAACTTTCTCACTACCATTCGCTTGAATTTTGATATCTTCAGGGGTTTGTTTAATGAGCTGAATCCATAAACCTAAACGCATATCATTGACGAACATATAACGATGTGTTGGGTCAAATGAGATACTTCCCCAGTTCATCCCCCCCAAAGAACCTGGAAAGCTGAGTGAAACATCAGTCCCTGGTGCAGTGAACAAACCATCATAACGCATTGATTTGAAGCTAATACGACACATCAACTGGTCAAATGGCGTTGCACCCCACATGTCAGACTCTTTCAAGGTCTGGTTACCAATCTGTGGCATTTCAACTGAACGTGGTTGAGTTTTTGAATATTGCTCGTTTGGAATGTCAGCAACTTTGACAGGTTGCTCAATCACTTTCGTCAGCGGTTTACCAGTCATGCGATCAAGCACAAAGAACTGGCCTGATTTAGTTCCAATCACTACTGCAGGTTTAGTCGTACCATCTTTCATTGGGAAGTCAACCAAGCTTGGCTGCATTGGTAAGTCAAAGTCCCAAAGGTCATTATGTACAGTTTGGTAAACCCATTTTTCTTTACCTGTCGTTGCATCAAGTGCCAACACAGACGTATTGTACTTATGGTCAGGTGCAGTACGGTTTCCACCCCAAACGTCCACCGATGAACTACCCATTGGCAAGAACACTGTATTCATTTTCGGGTCATATGACATCGGCGCCCAAGAGTTGGTTGAGCTACGTTTATAGGTTTCACCCGGTTTTAACATGTAGTTCGGGTTTGGATTACGTGGATCAAATACCCAGCGCAGTTTTCCTGTAATCACATCATAACCACGGATTACACCCCCTGGCATATCTGCGGCAACGTTATCAGCAATACGGCTACCGATCACTAATGTTGTACCTGCCAATGTTGGTGCAGAAGTTACTTCAAAACGTGGAGCTTTAGTACCATCGCCCATACCTTCAAGCAAGTTCACTGTTCCATGATCACCAAAGTCTTCACAGCGTTGACCATTGTCTGCATTAATTGCAACTAAACGACCATCTGGTGTATTGGTATATACACGACGTGGGCAAGCGGTATTGTTTGCAACTGTTGTTACAGGGCTAGCGCCTTGTAAAGTCGGTTGTTGCAAGGCTTTGGTTGAATCAAAATAAGCGACACCACGGCAACGTTCCCATGCATCTGCATGTGAGTTTACTTCGGCTTTCCACAACTGTTTGCCCGAATCGGCATCGACTGCAATCACGTTGTTATGTGGCGTACATAAGAAGACTTTATCACCAACTTGTAATGGTGTTTCCTGATCTTCCGCACCACCACCTGTTCCTGTAGTTTTATCCCCTGTTTGATACGTCCAAGCCACTTTCAGGTCTTTGACGTTATCACGGTTAATCTGGTCGAGTGCTGCAAAACGGCTACCGCCAGCATCATTACCATAGTGATCCCAGTTCTTTTGCTGTGTTTCTGCATTTACAGGGACTAACGGCAAAGCCTGACCTGAAGCTGCAACTGTTGGATGGGGAATGAACATGCCATATAAACCGCCAATCATTCCCAAAACGGTTAAGCCTCCCAGTGCATACGCTGGTATTGCAGCATAATTTTGCTGATTTTGAGCTTTACGAATCGCAGGCAAAGTCAATAATACCGCTGCAAATAATCCAGCAGGGAACATTAGGCGTGAGTGTAATGCCCAAAAGTCAAATCCAGCATCTGAAATGGCCCAAATGACAGTTGCAACAAAGGCCAAAGCATAAAGCGCCACACCCAATGCTTTTCGTTTAAAAATAAAAATAGACGATGCTGCTATAAGTAATCCAGCAAGCAGAAAGTACCACGACCCACCCAAACTGATGAGTTTACCGCCGAATACAATAAAGAATAACCCAGTTAGCAATAATGCTAACCCCAATATCAAGCACCATATCTTTAATATGAGATGTGGCTGAGTATGTGAATCAGACATACAACTATCTCCAGTTTTAATGTCAAATCAGTTTTTCATCTGATGCAGAACAGCACGTTCTTATGCTGCAACCGATTTGCACAATGCGCCAAAACAAAACCCAAAAATCGCCTTTATACCCCTTGGCATAAAAACGGCTTCATTCCTTCGCTATAGTCACGATGATTCCTTTCATCTTGATGCTGATGCCGTAGTCTAAACCTCAGGCTACGCATCAACCCATAAAAGTAGCGCAGTTTAAAAACAGTCGGTTTTAGCGTTGTACACCCGCAAAACCGAACTGAGAAAAGAGTGCTCAATCGTCGAAACTTGCTTTAAGTCTGCATTAGAAATTGACACGCATACTTAAGCCTGCAACCCAAGCATCATCGACTTGTTTCACGCCAGAAGGCTGGTGAATATATTGTAAATTTGGACGAATCATGACGGCTGGTGACCACTGATAGGTATAGTTTAATTCCACATTCAGCTCACTGCTTTGTACAGGAACATAGTTGCCTGCCGTTGGGTTATAAGCAAAGTAACCATTGCTGTTATTGGTGGCGATTTCTTTATCACGGGCACGATCATTCACTTCATAACGTGCAAAACCCAGTGCAATTGAGTCGGCTGGTCGGCTGTCAAATACACCTTTGTACCAAAATGCCAATTGCTGAGTGCTTTCAACAAATGTTGTCGCTTTGTCATTAAACACTGCATTGAAACCGACATATAAGCCGCGTTTCGGGTCATCACCACGTTGGGTTAACTGTTGCTGTGAGTTAAACCAGAAACTGTGTTTACCATCGTGAACTTTGCCCGAAGTTTTAATATCTTTGGCTTCAGCAGTCGAATACAAAGCACCCACTTTATATTCACCCGGTAAGCCATTCAGTTTTGGTTTCCATGCCAGTTCTACAGGAATCGTTGCCCCTGTAGTTCCGCGCATATCCAAATTAAATCCATCACTATCAGAATTGGTTTTGATATTGTCGGGATTGACTTCATACACGCCGACACCGAATGTCCACTCAGGTGCAAACTGATATTTAACATTGGCTGCCCAAACGCCAACAGGCAGGTTGTACCAGATTGAACCTATGGATTTGCCAAGTTGACCACCACATAAGAGTAGATTTTGGAACTCACATTGTGAACTGTTAAAGTCATCTGACATGCCCATACGTCCGACTTTGACTTGAACTTTATGATCATCAAAGCCTTTTTTCACCCATGCTTGAGTTAAACGCCAAATCTTCCCGCGTCCGTAAATTTCTTGTGAATTGCCTAAAGTGGTCGCACGAGGGTCTTTAATATTTTCATTGGTTAATGCATTACCATCACGTTTGGTGATTAAAATATTGGCTGTCGTATCATCCCAACCCGCGATTTTATTTAAATCGAAGTTGGCTCCAAGTGATAACTGTGCAGCATTGGCAAAAGTATTGTTATCGTCATAACCACCATCTAAATTGGTGGCTGCCTGACTCATAATCGATACTGTAAACTTATAGCCTTTATCTTCTAAATGCTGACGCTCACCATTCCAATCCCCCAAAAGCCACTGACGATCTTGTGACCACGGCTCATTTGCCAAAGCGGCTTGACTGCATAAAATTGCGAGCGAAACTGCGCTCAATTTAACTAAATTCGTTTTCTTCATCTTTGCTCTTCCTTAGCCCAATAAAGTTAGGCACTCTAACTTTATGCCAAAGTGCCTGTATTTCATCATTTTATTTTTACTGGTTGGCTGAGTTCTGAACTCGCACCCAAGTGATCAGTGATATTTGCAGTGTAATTTGCAAATTTCTCAGTTGGTTTCCATGTCAAAGTCGCCTGACCTTGCGCATTGGTCACAACAGTTGCATAACCGACAAATTGTTCAGCTTCTTTCGACTGCGCATTGCGGTTTCCAAAGAACTCAACACGGTAGCGCTGGTTTTCTTCACCTTTGAAACTCACCACAAGTTGTCCCTGACGTGCAGCCAGTTGAGGTGCTTGAATCCATTGGTTTGGTCGAGCATTACAGCCTTGTTGATCTGGTGTGGTACAGGTCTTTTGCAAATTCTTCGGATCAATCACTACACCGCCGCCACGTGAACCGACAAAACCTTCATGTTCAAGTGCTGGCACACCAAACACAATTGCACCTAAACGCTGATTGGGTACGCAAGAACCACCCGCTTCACAGCGTTTAATGTCTTTACTGTTGTCCCAAATCTGGTTTTTGGTCAAGGTAATGTGGGCATTGGCATCTTTTTCTGAACGTAGTGCAATCCCGATACGGTTGCCATGAACTTTGTTACTGTCAAAGATATTGCCGTCGCCAGTGAGGTTAAAACCTATCGAGTTTGCCGTCAGTTCGTTATAAGCAATGTAATTGCGCTTGCCCCAGTTAATTTGTAAACCATCTGAATAGTTTTCAAATTTGTTGCCGACCACTGCGTTGTCATTGCCCCACAAGATTTCAATACCTTGAGATGGTTCTGGATTGGCTTTGCTATTGGTAAACAAGTTATTGGCAATCAGGTTAAATGCTGCACCACGAGTCAACTCCAAACCATCACCATTGTCTTGGAAGATGTTGTTTAACACTTTATTGTTGTTGGTTGTGGTTGATGTCGGATTACCCTTACCATCATCACCTGTCAACATAATCCCTGAGCCACCATAGTTATTGCTAATACGGTTATGCTGAATCAAGTTATTACTTGAACGGTTCACCAAAACACCAATACAGAAACGGTGAATGTCTAGACCTTTAAGCACAACATTATGTGTGTCACGTAGCACCAAACCTGGAAGTGTCATGGTACGAACATTGGTACCATACTGTCCTGGGTTTGCACCTGGACACGCTTTTGCACCTTCACCCTGAATATAGTTCGAACCATCAATCGCAATAAACTCACCTGTTTTGTCCCATTGTGTCCCAATGATTTTGACAGGGCCTTTAATTTCAGGCAGTGGTGAATTGACCTTAATGGCATAAGGCGCTTTACCCACTGCCTGAATCAAAATTTGATTGTCATCTGATGGATTGGCATTTGATTGTTCAATTGCCCAACGTAATGAACCCTGATTTTGGTCATCCTGATAACGGTCAACCACATAGGTTGTTGCCGCAGCCCAGCCTGAAGCCATGAGTCCTAAACTTAATGCAGTCACTCGCAAAACCATTGCTTTCATTGTAAACATTCCTTTTTTCACTTTTTGTTATGGTGTTGGTTGTACAGTTTGTAAGAACTGACGTAGCTGGGTCACATCAATTTGACCTGGTGCTGAGGCTTGCCCAATCATGCCAAAGCTCAAACTACCGCCCGAACTTGCAGTTGCAATACGGGAAATCGTGCCTAAACGCCCCATCGACATGGTTAACAACGGCTTTTTGCTTTGTTGGCTGACTTTTAGCGTCGCATTCATGAGCGTAAATACATCTGCTTTGGTCTGTGGCATCACTGCAATTTTGAGAATGTCAGCGCCCATCTGATCCTGTTTCATCAAACGATCCACAATTTCTTGTTCACTTGGTGTTTTGGCAAAATCATGATTTGACATCACAACAAGTACTTGTTTCTGGTGTGCTAAATCGGTGACTTTGCGTACCACGGTGGCATCACGGAACATTTCGATATCAAGCAGTTGCATGAATGGTTTTTTGAGATAGGCAGTATAAATCTTGCCGTATTCTGCATCACTGACTGCCAGTTTTCCGCCTTCATTGGCAGTACGGATCGTTGCAATCATTGGCTTGTCTTTGAGAATTTGGTTGAGCTGCTGTCCAAGTGCAATCACCTGTTTGGTATCCGCAGCAAAATTCAATAAATCAATACGAAACTCAGCAATATCAGCATTTGGATTGTCTGCAATCACTTTCGCTTGAGCCAATGCCTCTTCAGCCGTTTTTGCAGTAATTGGTACAATCGTTTTCACTGGCATTGCGCCAATATCCACATTTTTGATCACATAATGCTGACTTTGTTCAGGCTGTGCTAAAGCAACTGAAGCTGTAGTCAACAGGCTGCATGCCAATGCAATTTGAAGTGCGGTGTGTTTCAGGTTCATCATTACCATTCCTTGTGTAATGTCGCTGTATGGGGTTGCCATACAGCGCACAGCTTAGATATCAAAAAAAACTGTTTCATTGTCGCCTTGAATCACAATATCAAAGCGGTAAACAATCTGACCGTCACGTTCTTCACGTTTAGCCACTAAAGTATTGCGACGTGGCGCCCACTCAATACCATTCAAAATCGGGTCATTGGCATTGGCTTCTGCTTCATCGTCAAAATAAACACGCGTGTTCAAACCCATGTTGATACCACGTGCAAAAATGATTAAGGCAATATGTGGTGCTTGCTGAGAGCCTTTACGTCCCGGAACAGCGCCTGGTTTAATGGTGTCAAAGCACCATACGCCTGTTTCAAAGTCTGCACCTGCACGACCCCAACCTTGGAAATGTGGATCAGCCGTTTTAGCTTGTACATCAGCCTTGCTTGGGTAAACACCATTTGCATCGGCTTGCCAGATTTCCACCAATACATCACGTAGTGGTAAACCCAAACCATCAAACACTTGACCTTCAAGACGGATACGCTCGCCTTGAGTCTGTTCTTGAACAAGATTGTTGTTGAAGCTGTGCTCAAATACTTCAATATTCGCCTGATTTGGTAACAGACCAATGTGAACGTAAGGCCCACCTGTTTGAGATGGGGTTTCTGCTAATTCCTGAAAATTCCAACCATTCATGTTGTTTTCTCCCTCAATTATGTCAATTCATTTTCAAAGTAAGTTGCACGACGACCACGTAAAGTGATGTCAAAACGGTAGCAACGGCTATCCATTTCAAGGAAGTTGCTTTTGTCTTCACGCGCAATGAGGGCACGACGTTGTTCTTCAGACGGAATCGTTTTTAAGATTGGGCAGGTATCAATTAAAGTATCGCCTTCAAAATAAAGCTGTGAAATCAGGCGCTGCGCCCAACCATCTGCAATTAAAGAGAAGTGAATATGCGCTGGACGCCATTCATTGATACGGTTACGCCACGGATATGGACCTGGTTTGATGGTACGGAAAATAAAGAAACCATTTTCATCGGTCAGCATACGACCACAACCGCCAAAGTTTGGATCTAAAGAACCCAAAAACTGGTCATTCGGATGGCGGTAACGACCTGAAGCAT
This sequence comes from Acinetobacter sp. ME22, assembly GCF_022012315.1. Taxonomy (NCBI): domain Bacteria; kingdom Pseudomonadati; phylum Pseudomonadota; class Gammaproteobacteria; order Moraxellales; family Moraxellaceae; genus Acinetobacter; species Acinetobacter sp. ME22. Next base: position 67,389 of record NZ_JAKLTL010000008.1, on the reverse strand, counting down.
TGGCTTGCCAGACTTCAAGCAAGGCATTTTTGACTGGGCGACCAAACTGATCACGTACATAACCATGAACCACGATACGCTCACCAATTGGCAAACCATCTTTGGCACAGTTGAGAATCAAGTCATTATCTTTAGGGCCAAATTGATTTGGTGAAAAGTGCGGCGCCGTCACTTCTGTCAAAGTTTCAGCAATTGAGATCAAAGCATTGCTTGGCGAGCGCAACACACTGGTTTTATAGCCTGGGGTGTTTGCTGGCGGATGATGATCTGTATTACGCTGTGCGTAAGCACCCCAAATAATTTGAGACATAGTAACTCTCCTTTTAAATTTTAAGAATTTGCATCCATTACGTTTGTTGGCTAGGTGAAATTCCTAACTCTTTAAATACTTCTTCTGCCATGTGCATTGCTGCATTTGCTGCGGGCAAACCTGCATACAACGAACAGTGAAGAAATAATTCTTTCAAGTCATCTTGCGTCACGCCATTGTTGAAACATGCACGGATATGCATACGCAACTCAGCTTCACGACCCAGTGCCAACAACACCGCCATTGTCACCAGACTACGGGTATGGCGTGGCATTCCTGGGCGAGACCACACTTCGCCCCAAGCAAAACGACTAATGAAGTTCTGAAAATCGCTGTTAAATTCATTCAGGTTTTCAATCGAACGGTTGACATGCTTTTCACCTAAAACTTCCGTGCGAACTTGAATGCCTTGTTTATAGCGTTCATCATCATTCATAAGAAAACCCTCAGATTTAGGTTGCATCAGTATGTGCAACCAAAGATTTAACAAAAATTGAAATTGCTGCTGCCGTCGCTGGAATCAGTAACATGCTCAAGATCGCGGTAAATGACCAGTTTTGCCCCAAAAGCACTGCACCAATCCATGCACCGAACACCGCACCAAAACGTCCAATACCTGACATCCATGCCACACCTGTTGCACGGCATTGAGTTGGGTAAAAACGCGCGCTGAGTGCTGGCATAGAAGACTGTGCGCCATTGATTGCAACACCTGCACATAACACTAAGATCGCCAATAATGTTGGGCTACTCAGGCTCTGACCAACAGCGAAAGCGAAGATCCCTGCAACAAAATAGAAACCTGCAATAATACGGTTCGGGTTGAAACGATCCATTGCCCAGCCAATAAACAATGCGCTCAACACACCACCAAACTGGAACAAGCCACCAATAAATGCCGCACGTTCCATGGTTGCGCCTGTTTCACGCATCAAGGTTGGTAACCAGCTGGTGAGCAGGTAAATCATCACCAAACCCATGAAATACGTGAACCAAAGTAATAACGTGCCTTTCACGTAGCTTGGTGAAAAGAGCATTGCGAACACGTTCTGCTTTTTCTGTACTGTGCTTTTTTCTTCAGGGACATGAAATTCGGTCACATTCTGAACTTGAGTCGGTGCAATACGGCTCAGAATTTTGCGTACTTTTTCTGTGCTATTCCCACGGACAATCAAGAAGCGATACGACTCTGGCAAGAAACCCACCACGAAAATCGTTAGAATCATTGGGCTCCAGCCGCCGAACAGAAATAAACTGTGCCAGCCAAATTTTGGAATTAACCAACTACTTAAAAAGCCACCAATCGCCATACCCAAGTTGTAACCACAGAACATACAGGTCACGAGTAAAGAACGAATACGGTTTGGGCAGTACTCAGAAAACAGTGTGGTGGCGTTTGGCATGGCTGCCCCCAAACCAATTCCTGTCAAGAAACGCAAAATCACCAAAGTATCAAGGTTGCTGGCGTAAGCACAGGCAATGGTAAAACCACCAAAAATCAACATCGATACAGACAGTACAACCTTACGACCAAAACGGTCAGCCGTTGGACCAGACACCAACGCACCAATGATCATGCCGCCCAGTGCAGCACTCATCACAGGGCCAAGCTGAGAACGGTCTAATCCCCAGTCTTGTGCCAATGCAGGTGCAATAAAACCCATTGCAGCGGTATCAATACCGTCTAAAAAAACAATGAAAAAACAAATTGCTGCAATCATCCACTGATAAGCACTTAATGGAGAATCATTGATTAGTGCTTGTGCATCCATGCTGATATTTGAGCGTGTAGTATCCTGAGACGCCATATTTTGCCTCCTTAGGCGAAAATCCTTTTAAAAACAGCAGTATTTTTATGAAATCACTTCAATAAAGTGCTGCAACACCTGAGTAAATCCTTCAGGCTGCTCAATATTTGACAAATGCGATGCTGGCAAAATACTGAGCTGGCTTTGTTCAATTTGCTGCTGCATAAATTCAGCATCAGCAACGGTGGTGATCGGGTCAAACTTCCCAGCGACCAATAAAGTTGGGATATGGATTTGAGCAATTTGCTCTCGCAAATCTTCATGTGCCAAAGCACGGCAGGCATTGGCATAACCCTGAGCAGGTGTATTGGCCAAACTTTGAATGGTTTGTTGCGCCAATGCATCTTCTAGATAGTCAAACTCACTGCTAAACCAGCGGCTATGGGTCGACGCCACCAAATCAGCCAAGCCTTTTTGTTCTACCGCATCAGCTCGAGTCAGCCATGCTTCTGCCGTACCAATTTTTGCTGCGGAGTTCGCCACTGTAATGCTGTTAAAACGCGCAGCATGGTGAATACCCAAATACAGCGCAGTCAATCCGCCCATTGAAATTCCACAAAAATGTGCTTTTTCAATGTCTAACGCATCTAAAATATCAACTACATCTTCAGCAAGGTTTTGAACTGTGGTGTCCGCAATGACATCACTTTGACCATGTCCACGCGTGTCATAAGTAATGACCTTGAAATGCTGTTTAAGTGCAGCAACTTGAGGTTGCCACATCCCATGATCGGTTCCCAAAGAGTTGGAAAAGATAATGGCAGGTGCATTTTCAAGACCTTCCACAACAACCGATAAATGCTTGCCTTGACGATTGGTAATCGTGATCATCACTTTGCCACTCCTGTCCTTGCTTCCTGTAACACCGCATCAATTTGGGCTTGAATATTGCCTAAATACGATTCGGGTTTAAAAATTGCGGAAATTTCTGCTGTAGAAAAATTATTTTTAATGTCATCCAGTTCAGCGATCACGTCTTTTAAATGTTTTTGCTCAGCGACTGCGGTTTTACATGCAGCTTCCACCACATGATGTGCATTTAAACGCCCCAGTTTTGGTGCCAGTGCCATCATGACTGCTTCAGCCATAATCAAACCTTGCGTGCATTCCAAATTGCGCTGCATGTTTTCGATGTTGACTTCCATGCCTTGTAAAACGTCCAAGGTACGCCACAATGCACCCGCACAAAGCTGGAAAATTTCAGGCAATGCCAACCATTCAGCATGCCATGCACCTAAACTACGTTCATGCTCCTGAACCATGCTCTGATACAGACTTGCCATCAGTACTGGAACTCGGTTTGCAGCCGCCAAAATAGACGCTGCTGCAACAGGATTACGTTTGTGTGGCATGGTGGATGAACCACCACGACCTTTGGCTGTCGGTTCAAACACTTCTGCAATTTCGGTCTGCATCATCAATGACCAGTCACGCGCCATTTTGCCTGTTGTGCCGACAATCATGCCGAGTACACTGGCAATCTCAACGATACGGTCACGCTCACCATGCCAAGTACAACTTGGCGCACTTAACTGGAACTGTTGGGCAAATGCTTCGACAACTGCGGATCCCTGATCAAGCAGTGATGCCAATGAACCCACTGCACCGCCGAGCTGAACAGCCAGTACGCGGGCTTTCATTGCCTGAATCCGATCCAAATCACGTTTAAACGCACTTGCCCAACGAGCAAACTTGTGACCCAGCGTAATTGGTAAGGCTTGCTGTAGCCATGTCCGCCCAATCATCACCTGATCACGATAAACCTGTGCTTGTGCTAAAGCCGTTTGATAGTTCTGTTGCAGACTACGTTCGACCCATTGCAACGCATCGCGGCATTGCAAAATACAAGCTGTATCTAAAATATCCTGACTGGTTGCGCCCCAATGCACATAGCGAGCTGCATCTTCATCATGCTGTTTCACAATCGCAGTCAACTGTTTGACAAATGGAATCGCAATATTGCCTGCAAGCCCTGTTGCGGCTGCTAAGTCTGCAAAATCAATACTTTCCAATGCCGTCTTTTGTGCAATGGCTTCAATTGAATCTGCCGCAGATTGAGGAATGACCCCAACCTGCGCCTGAGCTTTTGCCAGTGCCACTTCAGCCTGAATCATGTAAGAAACCAAGGACTGATCACTAAAAATCTCAGTCACTTCTTCCTGATAAAATAAGCTGGCATATAACTGGCTCATACTTAAACTCGCTCAATAATCAAAGCAATGCCTTGACCGACACCAATACACATTGAACATAAGGCATATTTGCCACCTGTCTGTTCAAGTTGGTTCAGTGCAGTGGTCACCAGACGCGCACCTGATGCACCGAGTGGATGACCCAATGCAATCGCACCACCATTTGGATTAACACGGGCATCGTCATCCGCCAAGCCAAGGTCACGGGTACAAGCGAGTGCTTGTGCCGCAAAGGCTTCGTTCAGTTCAATCACATCCATCTGCGCCAAAGTCAGATTGGCTTGTTTCAGTAATTTCTTGATCGCAGGTGCTGGGGCAAAGCCCATGATGCGTGGTTCAACACCCACCGTGGTGGCTGCAACAATCTTGGCACGCGCTTTCAGTTCGTATTTGGCAACAGCTTCATCCGATGCAATCAGCAGTGCTGCTGCACCATCGTTAATACCTGAGGCATTGCCCGCAGTTACGCTACCTTCGGCTTTCACCACAGGTTTGAGTTTGCTGAGCGCTTCAATGGTGGTGGCACGCGGGTGTTCATCGGTATCGATAACAATCGGATCACCTTTGCGCTGTGGAATGGTGACTGGCACGATTTCATTGGCAAAGTAACCTTTGGCTTGCGCAGCAGCCGTACGTTGCTGGCTGTTTAAGGCAAACTTGTCCTGATCTTCACGGTTAATGTGGAACTGTTCCGCCACGTTTTCCGCAGTTTGTGGCATGGTGTCCACACCATACATTTCTTTGAGTTTCGGATTGATGAAACGCCAGCCCATGGTGGTGTCTTCAATCTTCTGGGTACGACCATAAGCGGTTTCAGCCTTACCCATCACAAACGGGGCACGGCTCATGCTTTCTACACCACCTGCGATAATCAGATCAGCTTCACCTGCTTTGATGGTACGCGCTGCCATGGCAATCGCATCGAGTGAAGAACCACATAAACGGTTAATGGTCGTCGCTGGGACTTGATACGGTAAACCTGCAAGCAGTGATGACATGCGTCCAACATTACGGTTGTCTTCACCCGCCTGATTGGCACAGCCATAGATCACATCATCGACTTGTTGCCAGTCTACGCTTGGGTTACGCTGCATCAGGGCTTTAATCGGTAAAGCCCCTAGATCATCTGCACGTACCGCAGCTAGACCACCGGCATAACGACCAAACGGGGTACGAATCGCATCGATAATATAAGCATTTTTCATTTCTGTTGTTCTCTTAATCCTGTCGTTTGAATCCCCCTAAATCCCCCTTTGATAAAGGGGGACTTCTTGTGTTTCCCACTTTAATTTCAGAGAGAAACTCCTCCCTTTTCAAAGGGAGGTTGGGAGGGATTATTTATCCCTGAGTCGCGTCGATAAGTTTCGCACCCGTCATTGCCTGTAATTCGTCAAAGCTTAAGCCTCCAACTTTCTCAAGGACTTTCAAGCCTTCAGCTGTGACATCAATCACACACAGGTCGGTATAGATGCGGTCGACACATTTCAGACCTGTCGCAGGATAAGCCAGTTCAGCCACGATCTTCGGTTCACCTTTTTTGGTGACGTGATCGGTGGTGATAAACACTTTCTTCGCACCCACAGCCAAGTCCATTGCTCCGCCTACGGCAGGAATCGCATTCGGTGCACCAGTATGCCAGTTGGCCAAATCACCATTTTCAGCAATCTGGAAGGCACCAAGCACAGCGATATCAAGGTGACCACCACGCATCATGGCAAATGAATCCCCATGATGGAAAAAGGCACCGCCTTTGAGCATGGTCACGAATTCTTTACCGGCGTTGATCAGTTCAGGATCTTCTTCACCTTCTGCTGGCGGTGGGCCAAAAGCCAACAAACCATTTTCAGAATGCAGGAAGACATCTTTGTCGGCTGGCAGGTAGCTGGCAATCTTGGTGGGTAAGCCAATCCCGAGATTCACATAAGCACCATCGGGAATATCCTGAGCGACACGTTCAGCAATTTGGTCACGGGTTAATTTGTTATAGCTCATCTAGGTCTCCTTATGCCGTTGCCAATGGTGAAGCGGGTTCAACCTGAACCACGTGCTGCACAAAGATGCCTGGGGTAATGATATGTTCAGGATCAAGTGCACCCAGTTCAACCACTTCAGACACCTGAGCAATCGTCACTTTTGCAGCCATCGCCATGATTGGGCCAAAGTTACGTGCGGATTTGCGATACACCAGATTGCCCCAGCGGTCGCCCTGCTGTGCCTTGATCAAGGCAAAATCGGCTTGGATCGGATATTCCAGCACATAGTCTTTACCCTCGATATGACGGGTTTCTTTGCCTTCTGCCAACAGCGTGCCATAACCTGTCGGGGTGAACACTGCGCCCAGACCCATACCCGCAGCCTGAATACGACAAGCAAGGTTGCCTTGTGGTACTAACTCAAGTTCGATTTTGCCTGCACGGTACAATTCGTCGAACACCCAAGAATCAGACTGACGCGGGAAAGAACAGATGACTTTTTTAACAGCGCCTGCTTTCAGCAGTTTCGCCAGACCGTAGTCACCATTACCCGCATTGTTACTGACGATGGTGAGGTCTTTGATGCCCAAATCAATCAAGCCGTCAATGAGTTCAGCAGGTTGTCCTGCGGTGCCAAAGCCACCAATCATAATGGTTGATCCATCTTGAATTTGCGACAAAACCTCGCGAAATGAGGTCGCACTTTTATCTATCATTGGATAACTCCACTGTGCATCATGAAATGATTAATTGATTGGAACTAAACATTAGGCAGGATGAAAGAAGCCAAGTGGCTTAATCTACTCAATCCCGAGTAATTTAATTAGATTTCCATTACTTGCTCATTTTTTATAATTTTCAGCTAAACTTCTAGCACTAAAATGCAGATTTGTTCGATGATAAAAAATATTGTGCGACTATCGAACAATAGTTATTATTTTAATCCTGCTACAAAATCGATTCATCTTTTTATCTGGTCATACTCATGAACAAAAAATTGCTTGAACAGGATAAAATTCTGCAAAACTCAGATAATAAAAAAATGATTCGTCATGAAGATTTTATTGCAGGCATGGCCAAAGGATTGGCAATCTTAGAGAGTTTTGGCAATGATCGCCATCGATTGAATATTTCTATGGCAGCAGAACGCACAGGTTTGACTCGCGCTGCTGCACGCCGTCATTTACTCACTTTAGAATATTTAGGGTATTTAGAATATGATGGTCATTATTTCTATTTAGCACCAAAAGTTTTAAAATTTTCAGGAACTTATCTAAGTGGTGCACCTTTACCTAAAATTTCACAGCCTTTACTGAATCTACTCACCAACCAAACATCGCTTATTTTTTCAGTGATGGTACTCGACGGTTATGAAGCAATTACGGTGGCACGTAGTGCAGCCCATCAACAAACCGATCGAGTCAATCCTTATGGTTTACATTTAGGGAATCGTCTACCTGCTCATGCCACCTCAGCAGGTAAAATTTTATTGGCTCACCGAGAACCCGAGCAACAACTTGAATGGCTTGAAAAATATCCCCTAAAACGCTTAACTAAATATACGCATGTTGAAAATGATGGCTTTTTACAACTTCTGAGAGAGATCAAATTACAAGATTGGTGCTATTCATCTGAAGAACATGAATTAGGAGTACATGCTTTAGCTGTACCTATTTATGATGGAAATTCTAAAGTGGTTGCAGCACTCAATATTGTATCTCCAACGATGCGTACCACCAGAGACTATTTGGTTCAACACATTCTGCCATTACTACAAGAGACAGCGCGTGAGTTACGTAATGTACTTTAAACTTTAGACATCTTCTTTTTAGAAGGTTTTTGAGCTACACAACCTTCAACAATAAGAGTTTTTTTTTGATACTGTCGCATCCAAGGAGAGAGTCCATAATAGGCACCATTTAACTGTGAATATGCGATTAACTCATGTCTAAAATGACTAAAATATAACTTATCAACCTCACCTGGTGAGTTCCAAAAATTCGCCAGTGCTCCCTGATAACTTAAACGGGGTAAATTATATAATGCACGTCCTAAGACTTTCACAGGAATACCATGAAACAGTGCCTGAATACCCGTAGTACTATTCACTGTCACCATACCACAACTATGTTTTAATAACGTTGGTAAGTGAATATCACAGAAATAATGTACTCGCCCAATCAAGCCATACTGTGTGGCATATTTTTGAATTAATTGAGTATAGTTCCGATAACCTCGATCCATAGGATGATGTTTGAGAACCAAATGTTTCTTTGCATCAGCATGTTGGGCAAAAGAAAATAATACTTTTTCAATATAAGTTTCTACATTTTTTTCATCGCTATGGATGCGAATCTGAAAATCATTATGGACTTGTAATGCAAAAATAAAGTAGTTTTGATCTTGCTCTTCTAATAATTTTTTAAAACGCTTCTCTTCAAATATAGCATTATAAACTCGACGAATAGCTGCAACCCACCAATAATAAAATTCATTCAGTGGTGTAATTTCTCTATGATGTTGGTAATGTGGGTAATAAAAAGAGAATAAAATCCAAAAGAAGTAATAAAAAAAGGCGCTCATCACCATACGGTAATATTTATTACTGACCACAATATAAGGATCTAAAGGGCGCGTTGTTGTTGGTACAGGTTGGCTATATAAGTAATTCTTAAAGTTAGAAAAAAAATTGACTCCATCTTGCTCAAAAGTCAAATAATTAGGTCGAATATAGCCCTCCTCAAATGCAAAAAATTGAATATCTAACTTTACAGACACCTGCTGTGCAATACGGTGATATTTCCGACAATCCCCAAAGCAAACGATACTATCAATTTGATGTTGTTGCAGAAAAATTTCTAGCCAACGGTGAAATTGGCTTTTATGATCACGATAATGAAATGTATTTGGACGAGAGCGATAAAAAAAACTATCTCCACCATTAAAATTTAATTTATAACACTCAATTCCTTGCTGAGTTAACCAGTCTGCCAATTCTGCAAAATACCCCCCCATCGGGCCTTGTAATAATAAGACCCGCTTTGAGTTGAGTAATCTCTCTACATGAATTGACATCAATCTTTTTTTCCCACTTGAAAGCGTCTAAAACTCATAAAGATTCGGCTGAACAATGTTGATTTTGGCTTTTGAATCTGTAATTTCATTTGCCTAATATGATCAATAACTTGTTCTGGCTGTGCGAGTGGTATCCGCATATCTTCACTTATCCTAATATTATATATAGGGTACTGAATTAAGGAGATGTAGATTAACTGCTGCAGGGTAATTTTTCGCAACCGTCTGATACATTTATGTTTATCATTTGTAAGTCCCCACCCTGCATAAAAGGGAACTCCATAACAATAAACTGGAATTTTGCGAAGTAGTGCCTCAAAACCACTTAAAGATGTAATGGTATGAACTTCATTGCATATCTTAAAACACTGCAAGATAGAGGCTTCTTCTTCAATATGATTTGCATACTGTAATGCGCTTTCAGTTGCAATTTTTCCTTGGCGTAAGCCACTTTGCACATCAGGGTGCGGTTTATAAATAACATATGCATCTGGATTATTCTTCCTCACTTCCTGAAGTAAACCCAAGTTTGTTTTGATGTCATATCCGCCTAACTGCACGGACATATCATCTTCAACCTGCCCAATTACTAATAGCACTTTTTGTATATTTTTTGGCAATTTAATATCTTTATTTTGCCCAACATTGTATTTCGAAATATTAAAATCAACCAACACATCTATAATTTTTTGAGCCTGATCAAGTTGATCATGATCTAATATCGTTGTATTCAAGAGGTTTTCTAAACGAGAAGGCTGTGTCGCGTCATAATAAATTCCAATATCATCAATCACCAAAGAATAAGGGCGAATCAGAGTTGCTCCTAAACCCAAAGAACGAATAAAACCATCTTCAACAGTCCAAACTTTCTTAAATCCTTTTTGCTTTAATTGATGTGCTTTTTTTCCCCAAGCCAAAATATCTTGGTCTGGATAAGGTTCAAAATATTGCTTAAACTGAAGACGAAAATATGGAAAATCCAAAAACTCTCTTAGAAATTGTCGCTTCCAACGTGAAAAACCGTAAGCAACCATCTGTTTTGGCAATTTTTTCTGCCAATTCGTATTAATCACCAAAAGATCCAAAATATCTTCCAATTCACATCGTTGTTGTGTAATGGGGGATACATAACGAGCATACTGAAAATAAGCACATGCGAATAAATGCTCTACAGATTTCTTTTGTCCTCGCCGCCCTTGTAAGATCTCTAAAGGAGCATATTGATCTTCTGTCACTCCCCAACCTGCATACCATGGCACACCAAAACAAAATACTGACTTACCACACAACAATGCCTCAAAGCCAAGTTGAGAACTCACTACATAAACTGCATCCATTCTTTGAACAAGCTCAATTGGATTTAAAGAATCGCTGCAAATATAAAAACCTTGAGCTTGCAATGTACTTATGCAGAAATGTCCTTTGGCTTTTTTTGCTATGACATCTGGATGTACTTTGACCCAAATTTTTGCGGATGGATGATTTTTGCGAGCAACGCTCAACATGGTTATAAATGATTCTGGAGATGCTCCAGCATAATGAATAGATTGATCATTACAGGTTTGATCAACCACTAAAATATTTTCTTCTCCAAATTGGAGCAAATCTAAAGACTGAAATTTAGAATTATATTTGGTAATACCATGCTTCAGAATGTGTTGAATTGACTTTTTTGCACGTTCGCAAATATCTTGATTTTCTGCAAGTGATATATGTTCCTCTAAATCAGAAACACATGTAGAGTCAAAATAAATACCTTTATAATCAATAACTAAAGATAATGGTGGAAAGCCTTCTTTACCTAAGCCTAAAGAACGAATAAAACCATCTTCTAGCGTTACACATGTTTTTTGGTATTTGTTAGCATACTCCTTTGCTCTAAAATAACTAGGCTTCCTCCCCCACCCTGCAAAATTTTCTGTACTATATGATTGTTGAGAAAAAGATTTGAAATAACATTCCTCTCCAACAAACTTAGAGAGATGTTTAATTTCTAGTATTTTTCGAGAACATACATGCATCACTACTCACATTCAGATAATGTAATTTTTCAGCAGATATTATCGAATAAGATCTCATAAAAAAACTAAAAACTTTTATATACTTACATAAAGTAGCATTTTAAAATTACACATTTTAAATAAAAAATGTGAATTGCCATACTTTTTTATAATTTTATGTGATAACAAATATTTTCTAACAAAAAAATAATTATTTAATATCATTATCTTAAATGAAAGAATAATTTTTAAACAGTTGATTTGTAAATTTAATTTAGCAACTATCCCTTACAAGTTTTTATAAATTAGCAATTGTTTCAAAATCACTAAAAATGCTATACAAGAAGAATCCCCCATTGTTGTATATAAAGTTAAAAATATGAACAATCAAACTATTAGTAAACTACTAGAATCGTCTAGTGACAGCTTAAATTCTCCTATTGTTCCTGTCATTCTTTCAGGAGGATCTGGAACACGCCTATGGCCTGCTTCACGCAAGCTACGTCCCAAGCCATTTATTCGATTGGATGAGTGTGGAAATACTTTATTTGGGAAAACTTTAAACCAGCTTAAAAACTTAAACATCGAAAAAGTTTTGACAGTTACCAATGAAAAGCTCATCTTCCTTAATGATGATATTTTAAAAAAACATAAAGAACTTCATAAAAAAACCAATTATATTTTAGAGCCATTTGGTCGAAATACTGCTCCTGCAATTTTACTGGCTGCACTCAACATTGCTGAAACAGTTTCTGAAGACACCATCATGTTGGTACTCTCAGCAGACCACTTAATTAAAGATACAACTGCTTTTCAAAATGCGATTGGTCAAGCCATACTTCTTGCGAGTCATGATAAACTTGTCACTTTCGGCATCACACCAACTGCACCATCAACGGGTTTTGGCTATATCCAATACGATCCAGAAACACATAGCGTTACTGCATTCAAAGAAAAACCTGATTCAATTACAGCACAAAAATATATTGATAATGGCTATCTGTGGAATGCTGGAATTTTTTGTTTTAAAGCGGGCACTCTCATTTCAGAATTTCAAAAAACAAATGAAGAGTTATACAACAAATTACTGACCTGCCATCAAAATCTTCGTCAAAAGAATGAAAAATCTTTAGCAATCCCTGAAGAGTTCTTTCAAGATATCGATGATATTTCTATTGATTATGCAGTCATGGAAAAGTCAGAAAAAGTTGCTGTTATTCCATGTGATATTGGCTGGTCTGATATTGGATCGTGGAGTGCATTAAGCCAACTTTCCGAAGTAGATAAAAATCAGAACTCGATTACAGAAAATACTATCCATATTAATAGTCGTAACGTTTTTGTTCGTAATTTATCAACCAAGCGCCTTGTAACAACAATTGGTTTAGAGAATTTATTAGTTATTGATACGCCTGATGCACTACTTATTGCAGATAAAAAACACGACCAACAGGTGAAAGAACTTGTTAGTCAAATTGAAAAGAAAGATTGTAATAAGGTTGAGTTTCACCAAACTGTAAATCGCCCATGGGGAACATATACGGTCTTAGAGGAAGATCCTCATTATAAAATTAAGCGAATTGTAGTCAAACCTGGTGAAAGTCTATCTTTACAAATGCATCATCATCGTTCTGAGCACTGGGTTGTAGTTTCGGGTGTAGCAACCATTGTAAATGGAGATAGTGAAACCTTAGTACATCCAAATGAATCAACTTACATTCCAGCTGGGCAGCAGCATCGCTTGACAAATCCTGGCGTAATAGACTGTGTCCTAATTGAAGTGCAAGTTGGTTCTTATCTAGGTGAAGATGATATCGTTCGCTTTACTGATGTGTATGGCCGAAAATAAATTTAACCAAATAAAAAATAGACTAGGATATTCATCTAGTCTATTTTTTAAATCATTAACTGATAAATTGTTCGCAATCTTTAGAATCACATAGTTATACAAGACTTCTGTTATTTACTGATAATGATAAAAATGTTTTCATTGCTGCTATATAAGGTTCCCAATTTACCCATATTTGTTCAGTTATATTTAAATCAATAATATCATACACATAATTATTGACCACATCTTCTACTTTATTATTAACTAATAAAAAACCCTCTATTTTCAAATCACTTTGATTACCTTTTTCATTATATTTGACTAATATAGTAGGTTCAGTTGAAATAATATTATCAACATTTAAAGTTACTACTGTATCTTCTGATATTTCAATACTAGAAATAAACTCAGATGAACTATATAACTTACCAAATGACTTAACCACAAAATAATCCATATTCTTAGATGAAATTATCACACTAGCATAATCATCACACCATGTATTTATTGCTAACAACTGCCATCCTATAAAAATCTTAGGGAATTTATAAAATTTATTATCAATAATAGACAAATTAACTGAAAATGCAGAATTTTTTTTATTCTCAAGATTAGGAGAAATATCAAAGTCTTCGGCAGAGAAGTATTTATATTTATCTTTAACACTATCTCTTATTATTTTTTTAAAACAAAAACCATTATTATTTTTTATAAAATTACAAATATTTAACATTAAGTGATAAATAAAAGCCTCATTTATATGTCTAGGATGTGGCATTAAAAGATTTAAATTATCTAAATTTAAATTATCTATTTTAGATTGAATATCAATATAAAAAAATCCATATTTCAAGCAATTCTCTACATGAATATTATTAATAAAGCATATATCATCCAAACTCTCTTGTTTTCTATGAGTTGGCAAAATAAGAACAAAAATTGGTTTATTAATAGTATTTAACAATTTATAATAATCATCAATTTGAGATTCAATCTTATCTCTAGGTATTTTAAGAGAAGTATAACTCATTATATCATTCACATTTGATTCTGTTACAACAAAATCTGTTTTCAATATTTTATTAAAATTCCTAACAAGTTCCAAAGTATTTTGTATACAACTAGTAGCACCTAATGCATAATTTTCAACAACAAAATTCTCTCGTAAAGCTTTTTGTAAACCATTAATAAGAACAGAATTACTACCACCAAATAAAGAACAATTCATTACAATATCTCGATTAACCATTTTAAATAAAATAATCTTTTAAATTTTGAACAATATTTATATTTGTTCAACTATCTATAATAGTTTACAATATAAAAATTATCTTCTAAAGATTATTTTTATATTCCGACATAGGCTTTCTAAAGGTATATTCAATTATGTTAAAGTCCAGATCAAAATCCATAAAAAGTTCAAGTAAGAAAATGTCTAAACTACCTATTACTTTATATGGCTATGAAGGTTTTTTTAATAGCTCCTCATTACATGGAAATGTAGTAAAAAACTTAGCCAATCCATCTAAAAAAGCTAGTATAATTGGTAATCCTGAAAATTTAGAAGATACTTTAATAGTATCTGGTGGAAATGGCATTAATACAGGAATTCCTGATAGTAAAAATTTCACATATTTTGTAATAATAAAAAATATTGTTTCTGAAGAGCAGCAGCAATCAAAACCTTTCATTATTGGAACTTCATATGGTCGAGCTATAGGTGAAAACAGTAATACTTATGGTACTGCATTAACTATTTCATCTAAAGATAGCATTAATTTTCAATGTGCTAGAGGGAATAAAACTACTGATCAAATTACTGGTTCAGTGACTATTAAAGGTATTGATATATCCAAGTGGAATCTTATTTGGGTAAAATGTTTAAATAATGTTACAACTGTAAGATCTGAAACTGATAATATACAAAATTCGATTGAATTTGATTTACCACGTTTACTCCAAACAGATAATATTAAAATTGGAACAGGAACTAGCATAAACACAGGAAAATCTCAAATTCTTAATACTATGATATTTAACAGAGCACTAGGACAGAATGAAATTGAAAAAATTGTTAATTTACTTAAAAATGAAGCAGAAAAGTTAAATATCATTATTTAATTTCTCAATAAGAGCTCTAATAAGTTAGGGCTCTTCAAAAATTATTATTCAACAATATTTCCAACTTGTGGTTTATTTAGGTAAAGTGCTCTTTTTGTGTAAGGAAATATAATACTATTATCTTTTTTATCAAAATTATTTTTTTCAATAATGTTATAATCACCTTCAACAATAATTCCTTTAGAAACATTATGAAAATAGTTTTTTATTAGTTTATTATGATCAGCATAATCTTGATAATATTTGTTTGAATACATAGGCTTATCTCCACAATCCCATTTAGAAAGATCTTTACTTTGACGAGAAGCAATCCAAATACCAATTTTTTCATTTATAAAATTATTTTCAGAGATATTATTATAATCAGCGCCATCCAAGCGAATAGGAGCATTTCCTTTTGAGGATTGTTCCTGACAATTTTTATATAAAAAAATTCCACCTAATGCATTATTCTTAAAAATATTCTTTGTAATTAAATTACTATAAGACCCATCGACAGAAATTGCTTCTCTAGAACCTCTCTTCTTATTATATCCATTATTTACAAAAACATTATTATCAATAGTATTATTTCTAGATGAAAATTCTAAATATATAGCTGGCGCACCAGAGTTAGAAATCATTGAATTTTTAACAACAACATTACTTACATAGTCATCAATATATAAACCAACCGTTCCTGAATTCTCAATTTTAACATTATCTATTGTTATTTTATTAGGATGAAAATTATATCTCTCTTGTTTTGGTATAGTGTTTTTCAAAACATCAGGAATTCCCCAACCAATCCGAATACCATTATATTTAAAATTCTTAAATGTACAGTTTTTGATTGTTATATTATGAATATCTTGACCATAAGACTCAATCAAAAGTCCTGTTGATACTTTACCACCACCATCGATAACAGCATTATGGCAATCAAATACTATATTACTATCTTTAATTAGATATCCAATTCCATTAGATTCTATAGTTTGATTATCTTTATATATTTTCAACCCTTTCTCATATTGTGAATGTAAAGCTAACAAATTCTTATAATGAATATTATCTGAATAGCTTAAAGGTGAGACTAATAATAAGGCAAAGCTCATTATTTTCTTAAATTTCATCATCACTAAACCTCACACCTTTATTAAAATATCTATGCCTTATTTTCTAATAAGTCTAGAACTTGATTGATATTATCATAAGGAAGTTTATCAAGCTGATCAATATTCTTTAACCACCACTTACTTTTTAACAACCGATCAATAATATCTTCTGAGAAACGATATTTAATAATTTTGGCAGGTACACCACCAACTATAGCATAAGGAGGAACATCTTTAACAACAACAGCTCCTGCACCAACTATAGCACCTATTCCAATCGAAATACCTGATGATATTAGAGCATTATTTCCTATCCAAACATCTGCACCAATATTTGTTAAAAAATGTTCTTCATGCTTATTTTTTTTTAAAGAACAATAGCTCTCAATATTTGGAAACCAAGCAGAATTATATTGAAAAGCGTGTGTACTAAGCCAATTGATTGGATGATGAGCTAAACCGATCTGAACACCTCTACCAATTGAACAATATGATCCAATATATACATTTGGATAAACTACAGTGTCCCAATTGATAAATGTAAACTTATCAATACGTACATCATTTTTGATTTGTATACGAGGTGAAAAATGCACAGGGCAACAAATCATTACACTAGGATGAATCATTACACTTTTTGAAATTACACTTCCTACTTCCTTATGCTGCTCATCAGTATAATCTTGGAATTTTATCCATGCACCTATTTGCATTTTCACCATAGTAACTCCAAATTTAGCCAAATAATCTAAGTAATGAATCATTTAAAGCTTTTAATGAATGCTCTTTATCATAAATAGCCTTTGAATCTCCCTCGGATTTGACTCTTAATTCGGAGTCATTCAACAGCTTAATTAATATATCTGCAAATGATTTAGGATCATCAGTCACATTAGCATCCATCGTATTTGGATAGGTAATTCCATCAAATGCTTTTGGAGTTCCTACAATTGCTTTTTCATAAGATAATGCTTCAACTACTTTAATCTTCATACCAGCACCTCCTAAAATAGGTGCAATAACAATACAGCTATTCGAATAGTAATAACTTAAGTCATCTACACGACCAACAACTTTAATGTTATCACCATATTTATCCCAATCTACATCCTTCGACTTTCCAACATTACCAGCAATTGTCAATTTGAATTCTGGAATTTGTTTTTTAATTAAAGGTAATACCTCTTCTAAAAACCAAGCGATCCCTCCAACATTAAAATTAGAAATAGATCCAACATACAACGCATCTGCACTATATCCCCAAAATTTTGGACCTTTCATTGGCTTAGGGAAAAATGCAGGTATTGTAACAATTTCTTTGTTCGGTAATATTTTTCTAAAAATTTCCTCTTCATTCTTATTGATCGCAATTAACTTATCAGCCTTACCCATAAGAAAATGTTCATTATCTCGAAATCGCTTCAAATTAATATTAGTATTTTTATTATTAAATAGTTGGTCTTCTTCCAAGAACATACTTTGATAATCATGTGTATCTAAAACAACTTTTGTTTTAGATAAACCTTCAGGAATACAAGGTATAGTTTTTGCATAATTCAAAACAACATAATCATAGCTATTAGATAAGAGTTTTTTTCGAACAGCATTTATAAATTTTAATGGTGTCTTACTCTCATTAACAACATCATGATGATTTCCGAGAAATTTATCTTTAACATTCATCAACTCATGTAAGAATATAGATTTAAATATACTCTGTTCTATACCATAGTTCTTAGCAATGTATTGATAAAGGTTTTTTGGTTTTTCTGTTTTTATCTTACCATATAAACCAACAACACTATTTTTATTTACTTTACCTTTAAGTGTTTTTATTTGATATTTTTTCTCTAACTCTGGATCTTTCAATACATCTACATTATTAATCCCTTGATAACAACTCATTAATTGATTCTTAATATCACCACTCTTCATTGACTCAAAACTTGTATTTAAAACAAATAAGTCAACACTATAATCATTATTAATCAACCACCGTACAAATGCATCTATTCTAGCCTGATTTCCTCTATAAATTGGAAATGGAATGAGTGGTGATACGACTAAAACTCGTTTTTTGTGAACTTTTATTTTTTCTCCATTCCAATTAATATTTTCAAAATATATGCTTCTAGTTATGTTTCTAAAGCTTCCATCGCTTTGTTTTACTAATTCAGTTTTAAATTCACCAAAAGAATATACCTTTTCAATCAAATGATAGATGAATTTTTCAACTTGCTCTTTTTCTGGAACAATTGGTTTTTTTATAAACTCTATAGCATCATCAATACTTTCTACTGATTTTGCTAAACCAGCATGTGCATAAAATGCATTACCAAATGCAAGCACTGGCTTTAAGTATGCTAAAGCATTTAAACCAACTCCAGAATTAATAAGCATAACTAGATCAGATAATTCAATTAAATCATAAAAATTAGTATCATCACTGACATATCCGATATGATTACTATCAGAAAAATTAAAATAATCTGTTTCTAATGGGTGTTTTTTTAATAGAAAAACATAATTAGTTTCTGATTGAGAATTCAATTCTTCAGATATCTTCTCTATTTGAGAAATAAAATTAGCAATATTTTGTGAAAATCCAGAGAAAAACTTAATAACTGTATCATCTGGTCTTTGTAAAGGAACAAAAATTACTTTTGTTGATATATCTAAACCAAGTTTTTTTCTTAATTGCTCCCCACCCAATCGATTGCCTTGTTTTTCTAGTGCTAAATCACCTGTTATAAGCTGTTTAATATAATCTTGTGATTTTTTTTGTTGCTCTTGATTTAAAGATATATTCCAAGATTTTGGTTGATAGCTTTCAGAATCATAATTAAAACCTTGATCAAAAAACCATGAATTTGGGAATGCACCTCTATCACTTGTTACTACTTTAATATTTTCTTCTCTAAGTTTTCTATAACATGCATTACGTTTACTATTACCATATGGATTTGGCATTAAAACTTCTGTAATTTTCTCACTCTTTATTAAATCAATAAGTTGAGCTACTTTTGGAAAATCATGCTCTGACTTATAAATTACATCACCTAAAATAGAAATAACATCTGCTAGCATTTTACAGAATTGACTATCTTTTTTTGAAAGAACTAATACTTTTTTCATTTTCACCTAACCATTTAAATTTAATACTTATTAAAGATCAATTGCATATTTTGTTGCTAATGCAATACGATACAACACCTCTGTAATACCTCTAGCAATCTCTACAGGTTTTGCAGTCACTTTTGGTAAAACTAATATTTCATCACCTTGCTGGATTTTATAACGATCATTCACAAGTAAAGCTTCCCCATTTTGATGGAAGACAATAATTTTTGATTTATTGGATTTCTGACTAAACCCACCAACTTGTGCAATATAATCTTTTACACGCATATTTGGCCTATACTCTATCCCATTTGGAAAAGTCACTTGACCATTTACCATAATCACAGATGTTTGCTCAGGAATAACCAATATATCCCCTTGCTGTAAAATAACATTATCTAAATGATTTGGATCAAGTACCACTTGACCTTTGGGTTGAACAGAACGTGCTTTTTGGACAAATTTTTGAACCAATGCTGCATCTTTAGTTCGTAATTCAGACTCTTCTTGAGTGCTTGAGTTCACATTTAAAGTTGATTCTTCTAACTTATCCAATAAAGTATTTAGCATTTCTTTTTGACGTTGTGCTACAGAAGGGCGATAAAGCTGGATTGCCCCCACCTCAGATAGCGCATTTGGTTTTATTTGTTTTAAAACTTCTGATAGTTTCGAGCCATACGGCAGAACAACTGCATGCGCACCTTGATGCGCACCTTCTACACGCACCTGAATGGTTCCTGCATAGCGATCTGCTGTAACTGTAACCTGATCACCGTCTTGAAGCATTACATTTTGTGCATCTGCAAGCGAATAATATTCACTACGATATTCTGCACCTTGACGGCGCATGATACTGATATTGGTTGCTCCAGGCTTTAACTTCGCGACAGATAAAGCTTGTGCAACTGTCAATTGGGAAACATTAAATTCGAAATCATATGGATTATAGACTTCACCAGAAATATTAAAAGTATGTTGCCGTGGCGCAACAACGATCACATCACCATCTTTAAAACTAAATGGTAAAATACGACCCGCAATTAAGAAGTCATATAAGTTGACATGCTGCATGAATTTACCATTTCGCATGATATTAATATCAACATAACTGCCACGTTCAGGATCAACTCCCCCTGCACGATCTAAATATGCTAAAACCGTATCATTAGCCACTCCACCATAGTTACCTGGTTGGTTGACAAAACCTGTCACCAATACTTTTACAGGTTGTGCCTGTTCTAAAGCAGCATACACCCCTACGTTTGCAACATAAATTTTACGAACATTCGCCTCTATCATTTTTTGTAAATTGGCATTGCTTGTTCCTGCAACTTTTACAGGGCCAACATTCGGTACAAAAATATTCCCTTGTGGATCAACTGTCAGAGTTCCTGCAAATTGATAAGCACCCCATAAACGCAAATTAATATTATCGCCAGGATTAATTACATAACTACCATTAAAAGTTGAACCTGCAGTACTTGCAAAAGCCCCTTTAAAGAGTTGTGAACCGAACATATTTTTCGCATTAGGATACTTCAATGAATTACTTGGCGATAAATCTGTTACAGACTGACTTGGTAAAATACTTTGATCTGTAGGTGTCGCTGTCGCCTGAGCAACCGAAGCCAAAGATGCACTTTGTCCTAAACTAGCAACATCTGCTGGAATCATATCATTGGTATTATCGGCCGCAAAAACAGAGCTTATACTTACTGCTAACGTGGAAATGAGTAAAACTTTCTTCATAACTTATTCTCTATGTTCGCGGATAATGGAATGAATTAAAGTTCCAATTCCGAATAAAATATTAAGCAAAATAAATGCCGAAATAGACAAATAAACTTTTCTTGGATACATCGCATCTTGGGCAAGTCGAGGTTCAGAGATCACAACAAGCTTTTTAAGCTTTCTAGATGCTTCTAAACGGGCTTTTTCTAGTGAACCTAAAGCCAATTTGTATAGATCTGTAGAGAATTCTACTTCTGACTTTAACTCTTCAAAGTCAGCAACACTTTGATTGAGTTTATCGGTATTTGGTGACGTTAATTTTGCATTTTCATCATCAATTTGCTTTTGCACAGATTCAATTTGACTGCGAATTGCTACGACTTGTGGTGCATCTGGATTCAGATAACTTAATAATGTTCGCTCTTCTGTTCTGAGTTGGGCTAAATTCCCTTGTAAGGTCGCAACAATGGTCGAAACAGCTTGAGCTTGAGCTTGCGGGTCAAACATCTTATGCTGATTTTGGTAAGCAATCAGATTATCTCTGGATTTTTTTAAATTTGCAGATGCTTCTATCAGCTGTTTTTCAGTGAACTTTAATTGTTCTTGTGCAATATTCTGTGAAATGTCATTAATAAATGCTTCACTTTGACGCAAAATTTCTTGATTTAACAATAATGAAAATTGTGGGGTAAAACCTTGTGCTGAAACATCAAGCATCATTGTTTTATCATCTAAGTTCACTGTAATTCGACTATCATAATAAGCCACTAATTCTTCAATCGTGGCATTTTTATTGAGAGAAAAAAATGGATCTCCTTGAACTTCAAATGCCTTACGTAAATTGAGCTTCTGATCTAGCTTTTCAACCATATCTCGAGAGCTAATATACGTTTTTAAAATATTTGCATCCTCACTACTGGTATTAGATACACCCAATAATGCTGTCAGCCCTGAAGTATCTGTTGCTGCTGTTTCACCAACTTGCTTAACCAAGATCGTAGCATCAGACTCATAACGATCTTTTGCAAACAAGCTCAAATAAGAAATGATAACCGCTAAAGGCAACACCACGAATCCAGCATAAGCTATAGCGATTCGTTTATTTTTTTTGGATTGCATATTCTTTATATACCTCTACAGCCTCTTGTATGTTATCAAAATATTCAGCTTGCCCATCTCGAATAAAGAAAGCAACATCACAATTTCGCGTTAAATCTTTTAAATCATGAGAAACCATAATGACATTTGCTTTCTCTTTTAATTCATCTAATAATGCCTGACTTTTTTTCCGAAATGTCGCATCACCTACGGCACTAGCTTCATCCAATAAATAATAGTCAAAATTAAATGCCATACTCAAACCAAAACCAATTCTAGAACGCATGCCAGAAGAATAACTTTTTACAGGCATATCAAAGTATTTTCCAATTTCTGCAAATTCTTCAACAAATTTAATTACCTGTTCAACCTCATCCTCACCCGATACATAAAGACGGGCCACAAAGCGAACATTTTGTCTTGCTGTCAAACTTCCTTGAAAACCACCTGCGAGAGCAACAGGCCATGAAATTGATTTGCGCGTAATCACTTCACCAGAATCAGCAAAATCAATTCCCCCAATAATACGTAACAACGTACTCTTGCCAGCTCCATTTCGTCCCAATAAAGCAACACTTTTATTTTCAGGCAACACAACATTTAGGTCTTTAAATACAAAATGGCGACCTTTCGGTGTCACATATGATTTAGTTAAATGGCGTAATTCGATCATTTTGATTTCACCATTCGACGTTCAAAACGCTTATAAAGCAATAAACCAAGAAACATGCAACACACGGTCCAAATCAAGAAATAACCAAAACTAATTCCTGTAACTAAAGGATAGCTTGGGGAAATAGCATGACGCATATTTTCAATAACATGAATTAAAGGATTGATAAGTAAATATTTCTGATAATCTTGTGGAATAATATGAATAGAGTACAAAATACCTGACAAAAGGTATAAAACAAAAAATAAAGCAGATACGAGCTTGCCAATCTCTTTAGAAAAATCTCCAATTACCATAAAAATCAAACTAAAAGAGACCATAAATACAAATAGAGCAATCCAATACCCCAATAACTGAGGAATAGACTCTAGACTGATATGAAAGCCAAACCACATCATAACGAGCGTAAAGACAATATAGGTGGTAAAACTAAGAAGTCCTTCTAAAATACTTCTTGATAATAAAGCATCTATAGGCTTGACAGGTCGATAACTAAACAAACCAGCATTTGACTGTACTGCACTCAGTGCTTGTGAAACGCCTGTACGGAACATAAAAAATGGAATGATGCCATTGATCAGAAATACAGGATAGTCCATTCCAGGTAAAGTTCTATGCATCACTTCACCAAAAATTAACACCATAATACCAATATTTAAGAGTGGCTCTAAAAACACCCATAAATAACCTAATCGATACTGACCAAAACGAGTCTGTAACTCTCTAAAAAATAATGCACGGATTGCAGCATACATCACCCGAATGCCACCTCGTGGCTTCAATCTGGGCAATTTTTCAGCGGATGACGTCATGTCTAAACTCTGCCATGTGTTAGCTATTGATCTATAAAAATTGTGTTTTTATACAAAAGCAATCATACATAGATCAATTCTCATTAAAAAGCGTTTCTTGCCGAGAATCTCAGCAAAAAACTTAATAAATGTATGGTTTATTTTAAATACATGAATTTTAATGTATTAATGTTACACATCTATAGCATTTTTTAACAATTGCTTTTGTAAGCATCCATACAAGAATCCTTTTCTCTTGCCTCAAAAATACTCCACATGCACTGCAAACAAGCATTTTTTGCCTACTTATAGAATAATTATTTTTATAGTTTTACATTTTTATATTAATAATTTTACTTTTTTATAAATTTAACCATACTTTTTTATAAATATTACTTTACATATTTATATTTATAATTTTACTTTATTATAATTATAAACTTACTTTTTTATTTTTAATAATTTACATTTTTAATATTTAAATTTTACTTTTTTAATATTTAAAATATACTTTTTTAATCTCATTACTTTACTTTATTACCATTTAAAATAGACATTTTTACATTTATATAAATCAATTCATCTGTACAAATTTTACTTATGCATAGAACCTGCCACGACGGCGACGAAGTCCTAAAACATGGATTGCACGAACTAAAACAGCATAAGAAACACTGTAGCCAAACTCTTGTTCGAATAATGGAATTAAGTCACTAATATTTTGAAATTTATGTTTTTTTATAAAATTCTGGAAAGCTTCCCAGTCTCTAATATGCGATGGTGCTCCACGCTTTTTACTTGGCTTTGGTTGCAAGCTCCCCGTCTCCTCTTCGAGCTTAATCCATGCATCTAAAGTTACTCTAGAGATATTAAATTGTTTACATACAGCAACTTTATAATCTGTTTTTCGATAAGCTTCTAATGCAGCTTTTCTAATTTCAATTGTATATTTAGGCATATTAACTCTCTCAAAAAAAATATTAATGGCACACTTTATGCACAAATAAAAATATGGTTATATATTCCCCCACAGGGATTATTATTGTTACAAGGATTAGATTATGCTGCAAGATGAAGTTCATTTAAAAAAACTATCACTTTGGCAAGTGATCGTCATAGGCGTTGCATACATGACCCCAATGACGGTATTTGATACTTTTGGTATCGTTTCAGGAACAACTGAAGGGCATGTTCCCCTTGCTTATTTGTTTGCATTGGTCGCTATGTTGCTAACTGCTTTTAGCTATGCCCGCTTTAGCCGTGTTTCCGAGAAACCTGGTTCTGCATATACTTACACCGCTGAAAGCTGTGGATCATCGCTTGGGTTCTTTGTCGGTTGGTGTTCTCTGCTCGACTACATTCTCTTACCACTCATCAATGCGCTACTTTGTGGTATTTATCTGGAAGCGATTATTCCAAGTGTGCCTTACTGGGCATGGGTACTGGTTGCAGCAGGTGTGGTCACACTCATTAACTGCTTTAGAGTCAACCTTTTAGCCAATCTAAGCCTCATCTTTGTATTAGCACCTGTTACTTTAATGGTGTTCTTCGTGTATCTGGTTGTGCATGGTGTTGGAACAACCCAAGGCTACGAACATGTGCTGACACTTGCTCCATTAGTCCATGGAAATACGCATATTTTACCCCTGATTGCAGGTGCATCTATTCTCTGTTTCTCATTCTTAGGGTTCGATGCGGTCACAACCCTTTCACATGAAACCAAAGACCCTAAACGTAATATTCCCCGTGCGGTCATGCTCACTACACTGATCGGTGGTGTAATTTTCTTTACAGCAGCATGGTTTATTCAACTGTACTTCCCGACCAATGCTCAATTCAAACATCCAGATGAAGCGCTTCCTGAAATTGTCATGTATGTCGGTGGAGCATTATTTCAATCTGTTTTCTTAACAGGTCAAATCATGAATACCGTTGCTTCTGGTTTAGCGAGCCATGCCAGTGCTTCACGTCTGATTTATATTATGGGCCGTGATGGTATTTTCCATAAAAAGACCCTAGGCAGCATTCACCCGCGCTTCGGCACGCCTTTATACGCCACCCTGTTCATCGGTCTCGTCTCGCTCAGTGCAATTTTTCTTGATCTTGCGCAAGTCGTGAACTTAATCAGTTTTGGTGCTCTAGTTGCATTTACTGCGGTCAATTTCTCAGTCTTCATGCAATTTTATGTGCGTAACAAAGAGCGCCAAGGACTCAAAAATCTTTTCTTCAATGCCATTCTTCCACTGATCTCTGTGGCTGCAATTGTCTGTTTGTGGATGAATCTTGAAAAATCCGCGCTGACTTTTGGTGGTACATGGCTCGGGATTGGCATCATTTTCTTTATCTATAAAAAAGCACGTAAACAATCGATTGCGATTGAAAGTGCCTATTAATCAAGTCAAGTGAGTATCAAAATGCAAAAACTGGTCAACAAACCAACCTTGCTGAATGATGTTGAATTTAAAGTCAGTATCAACCAACTTAACGGCAAAGACTGGAACTGGATTAACCCTAAACATGGGCAAATTGAAAGCCCAGCCAACTATTACGAAAGCTCTTTAGCCGAATGGCACAGCTTTGATGCGCTAGAAACCCATACAGAATGCGATGTTGTGGTCATTGGTGCTGGACTCTTGGGTTCATCCACTGCCCTTCACCTTGCTGAACAAGGCGTAGAAACCATTCTGCTCGACAAAGATCGTATTGGTAGTGCTGCATCAGGGCGTAATGGTGGTCAGCTCACGCCAGGGCTTGCACGTTGGGAAGCTGAAGAGATGATCGAACATTTCAGTCATGAAGATGCCAAACGTCTCTGGAATTTCACTTCCGTTGAAGCCATGCAACTGATTGACAACATCGCTGCAAAATATCAACTCGACTTGCAACGTAAACGTGGGCACATTACCGCCGCTGTACATGAAGGACATCTTGTTGCACTGACACAAGGCTCAGATGCCCGTAAATATCTAGGTGAAAATCATACCCGTGTCGTGGGCAAACATGAATTATTCGATCACGTCAAATCGGAAAGCTATTTTGGTGGACTGATGGATAGCTTAGGCGGGCATATTCATCCATTAGCACTCAATCGCGGCATTGCTTATGGCTTCTTGCAAAATGGCGGAACCATCTATGAGCGTACCGAAGTGACCGAAATTGAAGAACGTGATGATGGAATTTATGTACATACAGCGAATGGGACGATTAAAGCGCGTAAGAGTGTTGTGATTGGCGTGCATCATGCCTCATTTAAATTGTTGCCACAGCATAATCAGACCACCATCCCTTTTTACACCTATGTCTGTACAACTGCACCGCTCGAAGTCGATTTAACTGAGCTATTACCAAGTGATCATCCTGTCTATGACACACAGTTCCAGATCGATTATTATCGTGGTGTCAGCAAAAATCGTTTGCTTTTTGGTGGTCAAGGCACTGGAAGTTGCTGGAGCCCTGAAAAAACCTATCAATACCTATTAGGGCGTATAAATAGCGTTTTCCCGCAACTTAAACAGGTGGAACTCGACTTTGTCTGGAGTGGGACGACAGATTTAACCGTAAATGGCGCAACGGACAGTCGCAAATTTGGCGAAAAGTTCCCAATCTATGCCGTGCATGGTTGGAGTGGTCACGGTGTCGCTCAAACCATCAGAATTGGTAAAGCCATTGCAGATGATTTTGTTGGGCACGCCAAAGATTTTGAAATGCTCACACAAATCCAGCATAAAGACATTACATTTGGGCGTGCATTAGCGCCATTAGTCATTCCTATGGCGAAAGGTGCTTATGGCTTAGGTGCCATGATGAATCCAGGCAAGATGGTGTCATTCTAAACCTGCTATCGCGATTTAATCACAATAAATAAACAACCAACCCAATGCCTAATGTCCTGCATTAGGCATTGTTATTTTCAAAGCAGTAACAACTTAAAAAACCAAACATACAGCAGATAATTTACTTTTAGCTGCAAAATGGTAAGTCTCAAAATTAAGTGATATATGTTTAGCACAGCTTCTTTTATGATGACTTGTACCCTTTTTCTGCTTATCTCAAAGCAAATTGGAGTTTATTTGAATACCGTGTCAGAAAAATCAAAAAGATGTATAAAAAAGCGATTTAGCTCAATCAAATATGCATTGAACTCGCAAAGTTTATTGATCGCGAAATATCAGCAATAAAAAAGCCGCTATAAAAGCGGCTTTTCCACATCTGTAACTAATTAACCAAGTTTTTTAGTTACATAGTCAATCGCTGATTGAACAGTTGTGATTTCGTTTGAATCTTCATCAGGAATAGTGATGTCGAAGTCATTTTCGAAAGACATAACAAGTTCAACTAGGTCTAAAGAATCCGCACCCAAATCATCTGTGAAAGATGCTTCGTTTTTGATTTCTTCAGCACGTAAACCTAATTGTTCAGCGACTGCTTGCTTAACGCGTTGTTCGATATCGCTCACAGGAATTCTCCTCATTGCTTGTGGCGTTTTTTAATGCCGTTAGTGTAATTGAATATAAAAAAATTTAAAAGTTTAATAGCTTAGGATTAAGCCATATACAACCCACCATTTACATGTAATACATTACCTGTAATGTAACTGGATTTGTCACTCGCAAGGAAGCTGACCGCATTTGCGATGTCTTGAGGTTCGCCTAGACGACCAAGTGCAACTTGCTCACTCATTTTCTTACGAATTTCTTCACTTAACTGATCAGTCATCTCAGTTGCAATAAAGCCTGGTGCAACACAGTTCACCGTAATTTGACGGCTACCCATTTCTTTTGCCAGACTGCGACTGAACGCTTCAATCCCTGCTTTAGCAGCAGAATAGTTGGCCTGACCTGGGTTTGCAAAATGTGCAACTACAGAACTGATGTTAATAATGCGACCAAAACGTGCACGAGTCATACCCTTCAATACACGTTTAGATAAGCGATAAACTGCTTTTAAATGAATATTTAAAATATCATCCCAGTCATCTTCTGACATGCGTAGCAACAAGTTATCACGCGTAATACCCGCATTGTTAACCAATACCAATACTGAACCATACTTTTGCTCAATATCAGAAACTAATTGCTCAATCGCTTCAGCATTACGTACATCAAGTACAGCACCTGTACCGTTGTCTGCAAATTGCTGAGTCAATTTCTCTGCGCCAGATTCAGAAGTCGCTGTACCTACCACAAAAAAGCCGTCTTGGATAAGTTGTTGCGCAATCGCAGCACCAATACCACGACTTGCGCCTGTAACTAATGCAACTTTTCGTTCTTGTGTCATGCAATTTTTCCTTCTGCCACTAAAACAGCACTTAGGGCATCTTCAATGCGACTTTTACTATCAATCGCAAATGTTTTTTCAATGTTTGGTAAACGTTTAGCCAAATTGCTCAGTACTGTACCTGGACCACATTCAACAATATAACCAATGCCTTCATCTTGTAGATATTGCATGGTCTTCGTCCATTGCACAGACTGATACAATTGTGCAGTTAAAGCTTGACGCACAGCTGCAACATCTGTTGCTGCCTGAGCATTTACATTTTGTATTACAGGAATACGGGGTAGCTCAATGGCAGTTTGTTCCAAAGCCTGTGCGAATTGTTCAGCAGCAGGTTTCATTAAAGAACAATGTGATGGTACAGATACAGGTAATGCAATTGCCTTGCCATTTTGTGCTTTTGCTTCTGCCATCACAGCTTGTACAAGCGCTGTTGTACCCGCAATAACAACCTGACCTTGAGAATTATAGTTCGCCGCTTCAACTGAACCTGTAGCACCAGCACTTGCTTGTTGGCAAAGTGCAACAACTTGATCATCTGCCAAGCCTAAAATTGCTGCCATTGCACCCTCACCTTGAGGAACGGCACTTTGCATCAACTTACCGCGTAAGTTAACCAATTTCACAGCATCTGCCAAAGTCATTGATTCAGCAGCAACCAGTGCACTGTATTCACCCAATGAGTGACCTGCTAAATATTTAGGTGCAACACCACCTAAATCCAGCCAAGTGCGCCACAATGCAATACTTGCTGTTAACAATACAGGTTGGGTATTTTCTGTTTGATCTAAACCTTCACCTGTTTGAGCAATATGCCACAAGTCAAAACCTAATGCCTCAGAAGCTTCTGCAAAAGTGTCTTGAACACCACTAAACTGCTCTGCGATTTCGGCGAGCATGCCGACTTTCTGTGAGCCTTGACCAGGAAACACAAATGCAGTTTTAGTTGCTTGAACCACTTGCTCGAGTCGTTTAGCAGACATATAAGAGTCCTTTTTTGTCTTCTATTGAAGTTCGGTTCTGCAATTTAACATTAAATTTCACGATTTTTAATTGCCAAATACAACATTTACTTCAATAAAAAAGGGAAGCTTTCGCTTCCCTTTTTCTCACTAAGCCAAGGCTTAATGCAAACCGATTATTCAGCAGATGCTTTAGCGAATAATTGGCGACCACGGTATAAACCGTCTTTAGTTACGTGGTGA
Organism: Acinetobacter sp. ME22; assembly: GCF_022012315.1. Classification (NCBI taxonomy): domain Bacteria; kingdom Pseudomonadati; phylum Pseudomonadota; class Gammaproteobacteria; order Moraxellales; family Moraxellaceae; genus Acinetobacter; species Acinetobacter sp. ME22. The sequence continues at coordinate 37,087 of NZ_JAKLTL010000008.1, read as the reverse complement.
CGACGATGAGTCTCACCAGTAGCTTGGTCTACAGTTAATGCATTCTCAGTTAAAGCGTCATGTGAACGGCGCATGTCACGGCGAGAGCGACTTTTACGGTTTTGCTGAACGGCCATGATGGCTCCTTACAAATCGAAAAATATGGATCAGAACAAATTCAATTGTCTTATACGCAAGAGTATAACACAAAAATTAGTTAAGTTTACCCTTCAAACTTGCCAAAACACCAAACGGGTTATCCCGCTTCTCTTCGACAAGCTCTTCAATGGCAGGTTGGTGCTTATGTTCACAAGCATCATGCTTAGGAGACAAAGGCATCAACAATAACAATTCATCTTCTATCAGAGAAAGTAAATCAGCAGTCGCAGGCGCATCATAGCTACCTTTCGTCGTTGCTTCACTTTCACCTAAGACGATGAAATCAGCTTCCTCATCCAAGCGCTCTATCAGTGACTCATCATCCACTAGAGCTAGATGAAAATCTGAAACGAGTTCAATATTAACCGCGTCTAAACAACGCTGACATTCGATTGGAACAGTCGTTTCAACGTGACCATCTAACCATACAATGCGATGATACGCATCCATTGATAGCTTACAGTCTATGTTAATCAATTGATCATCAATTGATCCAACAGCTTCACGAGCGATACGAGCAAAGCGAGACAATGGCAGGGTACCTGACCATGTAAAGCCTTGTTCAGCCCATTTAAACGGCTCAATCTGTGCCGGAAAGGTATTTGCTGACATAATTAAGGCGGCAATTCTACAAATTCATCAGTACTCTGTCAAAGATTAAGATACAATTTTGTACTTATTTAGACAGACCATTTTGGGTAACACAGTCATGCATCTGTTGCAGCCGCAAACAGAAGTGAATAAAAAATCACTTGTTAGCACACTTTCAACTGTTCATTTTGACATTTCACCAGACCAAGTGCAACGTTTGGCATGGGCGAATTTACAGACAGAAACTGAACATGTTGACTGGCTCATCTTACACTTTAATCAGTGGTTTTCCCACCACAATGTGATTTTATTCAAAGGTGCTGACGAACCTGAATATTTTCCAGCAACTCCCGATAGTCCTGCCAAAATTCAGTTTGCCCACGGTTTTTTTAACAGTGCGCTACATGAGATTAGCCACTGGACGATTGCAGGGGCAAAGCGTCGGCTACTGCCAGATTTAGGTTACTGGTATGCGCCTGATGGTCGCACTCAAGAACAACAAAACTTGTTTGAGCAAGTTGAAATCATCCCTCAAGCCATTGAATGGTTATTTGCCGTTGCCTTTGGTCGAAAATTTCGGGTTTCACTGGATAATCTAACGGGTGATGGCGGAGATGGTTGCCAGTTTAAAGACAATGTCTATGCTCAGGTACAACGCTATTTTTCTGGTGAAGCACGTTTGCCGCGAGATGCCGCACATTTTATTGCGTGTATCTGTTTATGCACGCGCAATGGCAAAAGTTTACATGCAGATGAGTTTTGTCGCGAAATGTTAGATTAAAAATCCATTGAATAACAAACAACATTGCACCTTTATATGCAATCGTTCCATAATACAAGCAAGCGTAGCACTTCGGAGAGCAACCATGCTTCACTTACGAATTCATCCAGAAAATCCGCAACCGCGACTTATTCAACAGGCGGTTGAGCGAATTCGTGCAGGCGATGTTGTCGTCTACCCAACCGATGCCGCTTATGCGATTGGCTGTCAAATCGGAAATAAAAGTGCTATGGAACGAATTGCACAAATTCGTAACTTGGGCAATAAACATCAGTACGCGATTATTTGCAGTGATTTGTCCGATATTGCGACTTTTGCGAAAGTCGATAATGCAACTTATCGTCTACTCAAAGCCAATACCCCAGCCATTACCACTTATATTTTGACTGCGACCAGTGAAGTCCCTCGCCGTTTAATGCATCCAAAGAAAAAAACCATTGGCTTACGCGTTCCAAGCAACCCTATCTGTCAAATGCTACTCAAGGAGCTTGGCGAACCCTTACTAACCAGTACACTCATCCTTCCCGATCAAAGTGATCCACTGGATGATCCGTATGATATTGAAATGCAACTTGGTAAACGCATTGATGTGTTTATTGATGGCGGTTTTGGTACGCTCACCACAACCAGTATTGTCGATTTATCTGGAGATTCACCTGTCGTGATTCGTCGAGGTATCGGAGATGTCAGTATGTTTGAATAGCGACTGATTTAACCTTTTATCATTTTTATCGGAAATATTGCTTATTTTCATTTCATTCGATCTGCGAATGTCATAAAATATTCATCTTTAGCAGAATTGGAATTTATTTCTCTTCTGCTTTTTTTCAAGCTGTAGAACTTCATGCCTTTGAAAATTCGCGTGGCCTAATATTGTAATGAATCAAGTGCTTCACTCCGTTATGGAATCTGCTCCACACATCCGTGTATTGGATGAATGGCAGGAGACCATTCCTGAAGATTTATATATACCTCCTTCTGCTTTCGAAATTTTACTCGATCACTTCGAGGGACCACTCGACTTTTTAATTTACCTGATTCAAAAAAACGGCTTTGATCTGCTACAACTCGATATCGCTCCGATTGCTAGCCAATACTTGCAATATATGGATGCAATGAAGTCACTGAATATTGAGTTAACCGCAGATTACATGGTGATGGCTGCCTTATTGGCAGATCTCAAATCTCGCCTGTTATTACCAAAACCAAAACATATCGAACTCGAAAAAGACCCGAAACAGCAACTGATTGACCGTTTAGAAACCTATTTACGGATTAAAAAAGCAGCCGAACAACTAGGTCAGTTTTCTATTCTTGAGCGTGACACCTTTAATATCAATGTCAACTTAGGTCAGAGCACAGCTATTTATGAAGGCTATAGCGCTGATTTACTTAAAGATGCTTTGTTTTGCGTATTCAATCGCCCAGAGCCAATGATTCATCAAGTTCAGCAAGAGCCTGTTTTGCTCGAAGAACGGATTGCTTATATTGAACAGTTAATTCAGTCGGGTGAAATCCTTGACTTCTCAGCACTGCTCAAACCAAGCCAAGGTAAAATGGGCATGGTGGTGACCTTTATGGCGATTTTAGAACTAACACGCCAACAAAAAATTCAAATCGTTGCCACAGGTATTGAAGCACCGCTTGCGATCCAAGGGGCAACTGCATGACCATTGAAAATATGAGCATGTCGATTGATGAGTTGCATCATGAAGTGCTAATGCAACTTGAAGCGATTATTTTCGCCAGCGACGCACCTGTTTCTATTGCTCGCTTAAAAGAAGCATTTCAAGATCAATATACTAAACAACAATTACGACAGTTTTTACAGCAACTTGCTGTATTACAACATGGTCGTTCAATTGAACTGATTGAAACTGTACAGGGCTTTCGTTTCCAAGTCCGTGCTAAATATCGACAGGTGATTACTCAAACTTGGCCTGAACGACCAACACGATTATCACCCTCTCTGCTTGAAACACTGGCGGTGGTGGCATATCACCAACCTGTGACTCGCGCAGATATTGAACAAATTCGCGGAGTGACCAATAACAGTCAGATTTTGCGTACATTATTTGACTTTAACTGGATTAAAGAATCTGGTTTTCGTGAACTCCCTGGACGACCGGCGCTGTTGATTACAACGCCCCAATTTTTAAACGCTTTTGGTTTAGCTTCGCTAAGCCAGTTGCCTCCCCTGCAGGATGCCAAGGAAGCTTTCATGACACTTGATGCCCAAGCAGCAAAGTCGTGAATAGGTGGACTGTTGATTGATTAATTCTAAGGTTATGCTGTCATGAGTGAAAAACTACAGAAAGTTTTAGCGCGTATTGGTTTGGGTTCTCGCCGTTATATGGAAGAAGTCATTGCCGCTGGTCGTGTAAGTGTGAATGGTAAAATTGCCCAAGTGGGTGAGCGTATTGAACCGACAGATGAACTCCGTATTGATGGACGTAAAGTTCAGTTTCAAGTGGAAGATGAAATCCGTCGTCGCGTCTTGGTTTACTACAAACCAGAAGGTGAAATCTGTTCGCGTAACGATCCAGAAAAACGCCCGACTGTATTTGATAATTTGCCGCAAATTGCCAATGACCGCTGGGTTATGGTCGGTCGTCTGGATATTAACAGTACGGGCTTATTGCTATTCACAAACGATGGTGAACTTGCCAACCGTTTGATGCACCCTTCAAATGAAATTGAACGTGAATATGCCGTACGTGTGATGGGTGAAGTGACGCCTCAAATGCGTAACACCTTGCTGAAAGGTGTCACACTGGATGATGGCCCTGCAAAATTCGAATCTTTCTCAGACTTGGGTGGTGAAGGGATTAACCGCTGGTATCAAGTTGTGGTGAAAGAAGGACGTAACCGTGAAGTCCGTCGTTTGTTTGAATCGCAAGGTTTAAAAGTAAGCCGTCTGTTACGTACTCGCTATGGTTCAATTACCTTACCTCGCGAATTACGTACAGGTCGTTGGACAGAGCTTGATAAACAAGATATCGACAACTTGGTGAAACTGGTTGAACTCAAACCACGTCAAGGTACTGGCTTATTTGGTATGGCAAAACGTCGTGCTGAACGTATGACCGAAAAACCAATGTCAGCACGTCGTGGTGGTTTCCTCCGTCAACAACGGCGCGACAGCGACAGCCCACAGCAACCACAAAACAATTCTGGTTTTGGTAACGGGAATGGTCAACAACAACGCCGACCTACTGGCCAAGGCAAGAGCTTCAAAAAGTTCTAATTCTTTGTTTCACCTTTATGTCTCAGCTTGAGGCATAAAGGTCTTCTCTCCTCGCTATTTTCAATACTTCAATTTAAATAATCTATTGTTCCTAAAATAACTAAAAATCAATTTAAATTATCCAAATTAGTAAATGATAATTATTTACATTACAATGAGCCACACTTTTGCAGTACGTCTCACCATAAGGATAATTTCATGCTTAGATTTTTTTGCTTTAGCTGCTTAAGCAGTCTGATCTTACTCACAGGCTGTAGCAGCATGCCTAATCAACATTCACACAACCTCGCTCAACGAGGTGAACAAGATGGTCTTAAAGGGATTCGCCCACGTTTGCAACACATTCAGAATGACGAACAAAAAAATCAATATTTACAAGCTTATCAAGCAGGTTTGAGTCAATTCTGCCAACCAAAGCATATTCTAGATGTCAGTTTAAAAGGCGATAACAATTACCAGAACTGCCCGACGGAACAACAAACAGTACTTGCTCCAATCTATCAAGTTGGGCATCAGTATTTTATAGCAAAAAAACAACTGCGTGATTTAGAGCGTAATCAAGCCAAACAAGGCAATCATTCTAGTCACCAATCTTCAGGCTCAAGTTACCATAGTCATAGTAGTAGCATGAGTAGCACCTCAGGCAATTTTGATCAAATGGATGTGCAACAAAACCTAGCGGATGCTCAACACAACCTCGAAATTGCTCAACAGCAAGTTGAAGCTCTAATGCAAATCAATCACTGGAATTAAAGTTCAGCCCATAAAAAAAAGATGAGCCATAAAACTCATCTTTTTATACAAGCTATTTTTAGCATCAAGCCGCTAAAACAGGCACATCAATCCATAAGGCTTCTGGGAAATGTTCTGCCAAATACGCTTTGAGTAATTGCTGCGTATCTTGAGCAATCACTTCATCTTGTGAGTCATCATTCAGGTTATAAGCCAAGGCATACAATGGAATCTGACGCGCCTTTAATGCTTCAAGGCTCAACAAAGTGTGATTAATACTACCCAAACGACCAGAAGACACTAAAATCACAGGATAATTCTGCTGCTTCACAAAATCGATGGTGAGCAAACGACGGGTCAAAGGCACCATTAAACCACCCGCGCCTTCGAGCAAAACCACATCATAGCGCTGTGCTAAAGTTTCGGTTGCTGCATTGATTTTGGCAAAATCAATCTCACGCCCATCCAGTTCACTCGCCAAATGTGGCGATGCAGGATAAGTAAAAATTTCAGGCATGGTCAGCTTTTCATGATCTTCTGGCAGCCAACCTGTTGCCATGATTTCACGATGCTTTTCCAAATCTTCAGAGACATCGACATTACCCGTTTGAATCAGTTTTTGGGTAATGACTTTTTGCTGTTGCTCTGCCAAGGTTTTCGCTAAAAATCCCGTAGCGAAGGTTTTCCCAATCCCTGTATCGATACCACTGATAAAATAAACTTGGGCACTCATGTCAACCTCCGAGCAATGATATAAATAGGATGATAAGTCAGCGGATACTGCTGTTTGGACTGCACGGATTTAAGCGCTGCATAGTCAGCATAAAACTGTTGCAAACGCTGCTTAGTCCATGAAAAGTCACGATTGGTTGCCGTCACGCCTGTAGCTTTCAGATGCTTCAATACATCGCGCGGTTGGGCAAACTCAAGTTCAATCAGTTCCTGTTCAGCATGTACCACTTCAAAACCTTGTTGCTCAAGCATGCTTTGCAACTGCTCGAGAGGTAAGTAATCCAAGCCCTGCCCGATCAATTGTTTGATTTGGCATAAATTCTGTGAACCAAAAGTTGAAAAACACAACCAACCTTGGGCATTGAGCGCTGCATGGATTTTGGCAAAAACCGCCGATAAATCCTGCATCCATTGTAATGCTGAGCTTGAGACTACTGCCGAAAGTTGATTTGGAAATGCAATCTTTTCAGCATCGCCAATACAAAATTCGACCTGTTGTTCAGGAAAAAACTCCATCACTTCAGCATACAGATCATTCACCACATAACGCTGCACAGTGAACTGCTGTTGCAACAGATGGGTCAATGTCCCTGAACCACAGCCAATTTCAAAAATACGAGACAATTGTTCAGGACAAAATTTCTGCATTAATTGGGCAAGATGCTCACAGATCTGCTGCTGTGCCACCGCTTGCACCGTATAGGTTTCACGTGCTTTTGCAAAACGCTGCTGGATCACGCTTTTATCGAGCGAAGTCATCTGATTCACAACCATTGTACCAAGGCTTCTAACGCATCTTGCTGGGTTTGCGCCGTCAGCGATACCCGTAACCGTGCAGCATTTTTTGGAACTGTTGGCGGACGCACAGGCATCACATAAAAACCATGTTGCTGTAACTGTTTGGCTTTTGCTACAGCTTGGTCACTTGCACCAATTACAATCGGCACAATATGTGTGGTCGATGGGCTGTCATAACCACGCGCCAAAACTTGTTGCTGTAAGTACTGACTGGTCTGTGCCAAATGCTGACGCTCAACCGTTAAACCTTGCATGTGTTCAAAAATAAATTTTGTCCAAGCGATATTCACAGGGGGCAACGCGGTACTGAAAATCAGCGGGCGCATGCTATTAATCAGATAGGCTTTAATGATTGGATCACACAACAAATAACCACCGACTGAAGCAATCGCTTTGCCAAATGTACCGACCAAGAAATCAATTTCTTCAATACATTGATGCTGTTCTGCACAGCCTAAACCACGTTCACCACGCACACCAATCGCATGCGCTTCATCAACATACAACATGACTTTCGCGAATTGATGTTTAATCGCCACCAGTGCGGTGAGATCAGTTTCATCACCATCCATACTGAAAATACTTTCAGTCACCACAATTATCCGATCAATATCGGTATCATCGTGGTATTTTTCAAGCAAGCTGTGTAAATGTTGCAAATCATTATGCCGATAACGCACATATTTGGCAGCACTCAGACGAATACCGTCAATCATACTGGCATGAACTAATTTATCTGCCAAAATCAGGGTTTTACTGTCTGCAACCGCAGGTAAAATCCCGACATTCATGTGATAACCACTATTGAACAGTAACGCCGCGCGCCCAGCAAACGCTTGCGAAAGGCTTTGCTCCAAGTCGGCATATTCAGGGAAATTTCCTGTCAGTAAACGCGAAGATGAACTACTCAAATAGCATTCTGCGACTGGATACTGGGCAAAAAACTGCTCACGCAAACTCACTTCAGCAGCAAGCCCCAAATAGTCATTCGATGACAGGTTCAGCATCTGCTGCCCTGCAATTTCGATGTACTGCCCGTGCTGGCGGTTTTCAGTAAACTGGCGATAGTTGCCTTGTTGTTTTAATTGATCAAGCTGTGCTGCATAGTGTTCAAGCAGTGACATGCGCTTCTCCTGAGGTTATTGCTGCGACCACCGCTTTGAGTTCACGTAATAAAATTTCTAATTCTTCGGGGCGAATCACATACGGCGGCATGACATAGACCAATTTTCCAAATGGACGTACCCAAATCCCACGCGCAACAAATTGCTGTTGCAAGCTCGCCATATTGACCGCTTCTGTCAGTTCCACCACACCAATTGCACCGAGTACACGGACATCGGCCACATGCTCCAACTCCGCAAGTGGTGCCAAGCCTTGTTTTAAATGCTGTTCAATACGCTGAATATTGGCTTGCCAGTCTTGAGATAACAACAACTTGGTACTCGCGACTGCCACAGCACATGCGAGTGGATTTGCCATAAAGGTTGGGCCATGCATAAACACGCCTGCTTCACCTTTGGAAATGGTTTCTGCCACATGTCGCGTGGTTAAAGTCGCTGCCAGTGTCATGTAACCACCCGTCAGACCTTTACCAATACACATGATGTCAGGTTCAACCCCCGCATGTTCCCATGCAAACAGCTTGCCTGTACGGCCAAAACCTGTCGCGATTTCATCAAAAATCAGCAAAATATTGTATTTTTCACAAAGCAGTTTGGCTTGGCGCAAATATTCAGGATGATAAAAGCGCATCCCGCCCGCACCTTGCACAATCGGCTCAATAATCAGTGCCGCAATATTTTGATGCTGTTGTTCTAAGGTTTTTGCCAGTTCAGCAATATCTTCTGGATTCCATTCACCGTCAAAACGGCTTTGCGGTGCAGGGACAAAATAACGAATCGGCAAACATGAGCCAAAAATCTGATGCATACCTGTCACAGGGTCACACACCGACATGGCATTCCATGTATCGCCGTGATACCCCGAACGCGTGGTAATAAAATTGGTCTTTTGCTGCTGCCCTTGCGCTGTCCAGTATTGCACCGCCATTTTCAAGGCAACTTCAACCGACACTGAACCTGAGTCTGCATAGAAAATTTTATCGAGTGATGGTGGCACAATTTCAAGCAGCGCCTTACCCAGTTCAATCGCAGGATCATGGGTAAATCCACCAAACATGATATGTGACATGCGTTGCAATTGATCGCTCACTGCCTGATTCAAAACAGGATGATTATAGCCATGAATCGCACACCACCAAGACGACATCCCATCGATGAGTTGGCGACCATCTTCAAGCTCAATGGTCGAGGCAAATGCCTGCTTCACCTTAAATGTGGGTAATGGATTAATCATTGATGTATATGGATGCCATATATGTTGTGCATCAAATAAATCCGTCATCCAAATACCGCCTTTTTAACCTCAATGTCGCCAATCTTAATCCGTTTTTGACATGGATGCGATTGCCAGATCAGTCAAATTCAGACAAACGATGCTTCAGTCACCCATTGACCAATTTGCTCAGCAGTCAGTTCAGGATGAGTCACAGGAAAGGCATGACTCAGATTTTCCCGCATCACAATATGGGCAGCTTCAACCGCAATATCAGGGGCTTTTTGCAAAATCTGGCAAGGAATGACTGCATCTTGCTCAGCAAAGATAAAATAAGCTGAATTGGCAAATTCCAACCATTTGTCTGCCAAGTTTAAATCACGCAGCATGATCAAGCCTTGCATTAAAAGCGCATGATCAGGTGGATTTGCACTATTTTGTAAGTTCAGCCAATGCTGTTTCGCCTGTGCATCACCACGGCAAATATTCAGATAAAAACGTTTGAGTGTTGCTTGAGGATGTTGCTGAAAGGCTTGGAAAAATTGAGAAAATTCAGTTTCAGGCATGGCACAAGACCAGTTCTCTTGTGCCACGAAGCAGGGATTACTGGCTAAGTTAATCAGTGTTTTGTGCTGTCCTGTGAGTTGTTGATAGGCATCGGCTAGCAGCAACGCCAATTGTCCACCGAGTGACCAGCCGATAACGACATCAACTTCGGCAACACGGGAAAGCATCTGTTGTTTTTGAATGGGGTCAAACCAGTCAAAAATATCGGCCAGTTCAACCCGATGCCCGACTTGCTGCAATGCCTGCTGCAATGGCATCAGGGGCGCAGTTCCCACACCCCATCCCGTAATCAGCAAGATTTTCTTTGGCATCGCCCTGTTCTCAACTACAACTCAGTGCTTAGCAGTATAAGACAAAGCATTTATGATCAATGTGCAAGATCTACCATTTTTAGCGTGACTAACACACTAAAGAGGTTGCATCTGACTGTGATACGGCTTGCCGTGCAGGCGCAGCAATCACGCTCATTTCTGCCTCTGGCAAAGTTTGCGGACAGTCACGATTGAAATGCGTTCCGCGACTTTCCTGACGTTGCAGCGCACTATGCACCATGAGCATTGCAGTCAAAAGCATTGGATATCGCTGCTCAGTCATTAGCCACCAGTGATTGAGCTGTGCATACAAATACTGCATGCCTGCAAAGTCACGCTGAATGCCAAAATACTGGGTCATTTTCTGCTGTAATCGCACAACATCAAAATCATCTTCCAGTTCAAACTGGGTGGCAACCGCATTGAAATTTGGCTGTACCAGTTCTGCTTCAGATTTTGGAACTTGCCATTCATCTTGCTGGACAATCGCTTGTGCAACATCACGCCCCATCACAATACATTCAAGCAATGAATTACTGGCTAAACGGTTTGCTCCATGTAAACCTGTACAGGACACTTCGCCAATTGCAAACAGATTTTCAAGATCGGTGTGCCCAATCGCATCGGTTAACACACCACCACAGGCATAATGCGCAGCAGGTGCAACAGGAATCGGCTGCTGGCTGATATCCAAACCTTGTTCAAGACAATGCTGATAAATCGAAGGAAAATGTTCAGTAATAAACGCTTTTTCCAAATGGGTCATATCCAGCAAAACAGGTTGTTGTTGCTGTTTCTGAATCTGATCGGCAATCGCACGCGCCACAATATCGCGTGGCGCAAGTTCTAAGCGCTCATCATAGGCAGGCATAAATCGCTCACCCTGCTGATTACGCAAGATGCCACCTTCACCGCGCAAGGCTTCAGAAATCAGGAATGTTTTACTACCTTTCAGCGCCAATGCTGTTGGATGAAACTGGACGAACTCTAGATTAGCAACGCGACAACCTGCCTGCCATGCCAGTGCTACACCATCACCTGTAGAGGTTTCAGGATTGGTGGTGAGTTCAAACAGTTGACCTGTGCCGCCAGTCGCTAAAATCACATATTTAGCAAAGACTTGGACTGACTGTTGCGCTGCATCTTTAAGTTCAGCCCCATAACAGCGCTGATCTTCTACATAAAGCTGTTGCAAGCGATGCTCAGTTAAACAGGTGACATTATTTTTTTGCGCAAGTTGCTGCTGCAAAGTCTGGGTAACCGACCAACCTGTATGATCAGCCGCATGCACAATACGACGCTGCCCATGTCCACCTTCACGGGTCAAATGCAAACTTTGATCATGGTAGGTAAATGGCACGCCAAACTGACAGAGCCAGTCAATCGCTTCCGCCGCATGCGATAGAATGTGCGTGGTATTTTCCACATGACAGAGTCCCGCACCTGCGACTAGCGTATCTTGAACATGTTCATCGACAGTATCTTGCGGGTCAAGCACCGCGGCGATACCACCTTGTGCCATATTGCTGGAACAGGTGTTTAGATCCTGCTTCGCCAATAGGGCAATTTTAAACTGTTCAGGCAAAGACAGTGCTACGGTAAGCCCTGCCAAGCCTGCACCCACAATTAAAACATCATAATGTTGAATATTTTGCTTCATGTTGTGTTGCCAGCCATTGTTGAAATTGAGCCAGACCTGCACCCAATTGTTGATGCTGTTGATGATAGTTTTTATACGCTTCTGAAAAATCTAACATCCGTTGAATTGGTGCACGTGCTTCTTCAATCAGCGCGGCATCGAGTTGAACTTCCTGACTGTGATCACGCAGGACTTTTGCACAAGCTGCCAAACCATTCATGGCCATCCACGGGCAAAATGCGCAGGATTTACAGGTTGCGCCATTACCCGCAGTCGGCGCAGCAAAGAATTTTTTGTGCGGTGCCTGTTTTTGCATTTCATGCAAAATACCTTGATCGGTCGCCACAATAAACTCATGTTCTGGGCGTTGTACCGCAGCATTCAGTAGTTTACTGGTTGAACCCACCACATCGGCAAGTGCAACCACTTCAGCAGGTGACTCAGGATGTACCAAAACAATCGCTTCAGGATGCTGCTGTTTTAAATGGGTCAGCTCAATACCTTTGAACTCGTTATGTACGATACATGAACCTTGCCAAAGCAGCATATCTGCGCCTGTTTTATCTTGGATATATTGCCCAAGATGACGGTCAGGCCCCCAAATAATTTTTTTGCCTTGGCTATGTAAATGCTCAACAATTTCAATCGCAATTGAAGATGTGACCACCCAGTCTGCATGCGCTTTGACCTCAGCACTGGTGTTGGCATAGACCACCACAGTACGGTCAGGATGTTCATCACAAAATTGTTTAAATTCATCGGCTGGGCAGCCCAAATCGAGAGAACAAGTCGCTTCCAAATCTGGCATCAATACAGTTTTTTGTGGGCTGAGAATCTTGGCGGTTTCTCCCATAAAACGCACACCCACGACCAGTAAAGTATCGGCAGAATGGTTTTTACAGAATTTCGCCATTTCGAGTGAGTCACCTACCATGCCACCTGTTGCAAGTGCAAGGTCTTGTAATTCAGGCTCAACATAGTAATGCGCTACCATCACCGCATTATGCTGTTTCAACAGTTCACGGATTTCTTCTTGGTATTGCTGAATTTCTGTCGCATTTAATGGTGCTGGCACCTTTGCCCACGCTTCATGTAGTGTACAGGCATTGCTTTGCTGAGCATCAACGGCTGACTCAATATGTGCCTGCATATAATCTAAGCTTGGCTTTTCATAAGGATAGCTAGCCAAATGTTCCTTCATAACGGCGTTCCAACGATGATTGTCCGAGCAATTATGCTCATAGTGAGTATATAAATTCAAATCCTTTTTGCTCAAAGAGAGCATAAATAATGTTAAATGACTGTTGTTTATGTATTTATTTTTTATATAGCAAAAGCGTGTAGAGAATGTACGTAAAGGTTTTGTTTCACCCAATATTTCTCATACAATGAACCCGATAGCAACAAACATAAGACCAAAGATGCAGTCACATGTCCATTTAGAACCTTCCCCTTCTCAAGAAACCGCAACCGAACTGGTCGCGGTTTTAATTGCGGTGACTAACTTTTCCGCACGGGTACTCACGATTCAAGATGGCACACTTTTACCTTTTGGGCCGCTCACCCCAATTCACCATTCACTCCAAGCGGGAGCGCGCACTTGGGTACAGCAACAGACCGAGCAGCCGCTTGGCTACATGGAACAGCTTTACACTTTCGTTGACATTAAGCGCTCACAAGACTCTAGACATCCTGTGGTCTATATCAGTTACCTAGGTTTAGTCAAAGAAGCCGACGAACAAAATCTGAAACTGGCTGCAAAATGGCACGATTGGTATGAATATTTTCCGTGGGAAGATCGTCGCAGCAAAGATGCAGAGGAAGTCTGTCAGCAAATTTTGCCTAAAATTCAAGACTGGGTAGACTCCGCAGCCTCAGTCTACCTGCGCCAAGCCCGTCAGCAACGCATGAATTTATGTTGGGGGCTCTCTAGTTATGAATGGCTCGAAGAAAACACGCTTCTTCGCTATGAACTGATGTATGAATCTGGCTTAATCGCCGAATCTCCATATTACGATGCTCGCCTGCCTGAATCAGTTACAGGGAAAGCCATGCACAACCATCATCGTCGTGTTCTTGCAACTGCCATGTCACGTTTACGTTCTAAGTTACAGTACCGACCTGTGATTTTTGAATTAATGCCACCCGAATTCACTTTGTACCAATTACAACAAAGTATTCAAGCACTCAGTGGTGTGGAGCTACACAAACAGAATTTTCGCCGCCTGATTCACAACCAAAATCTGGTTGAACCGACAGGTAAAGAAGCGATTCCTGAACGGGGTCGCCCTGCACAGCTTTATCGCTTCAAAAAAAATGTGCATCAGGAAAGTTTACTTTCAGGTTACAAGCTCCCGATTATGAACAACTAATTTGCTGTTTTTGATCAAAAGTTAAATAGTAAATATTGAGAAATTTACTATTTAACTCAAAATGGTTATAAATCTAGATAAGCTCGCACTAAAAATCACATTAAATAAATCATAAAATATTGAAATTTATATTCTTATTTAAAATAAAAACACCCTATTCTCAATCCTATCTTTTTACTTCTGCTCAAAATCAGCACGATTGCTAAAATTTATGCCAAGTATTTGTGCTAAAAATTAATATTTGCGTGTTGGATAGCGAACAATATATACTCCGTTTGAGCATATATTGGAGAGATTCGTCATGCGTTATGCATTGCCAGATGTGTTACTTCAACCACTGGTTCAATCCGCATTAAGGGAAGACTTGGGACGACGCGGAGATATTACCTCCGAAGCCACCATTGATTCACAGCAAACCACTGAATTACATATCATTGCACGTGAAGCAGGCATTGTGTGTGGTGTTCAGCTGGCTCGCCTTGCCTTTGCACTTATGGACCCAGCAATTGAGTTTAAAGCACAGTTGCAAGATGGTGATGTCTTGGAAAAAGGCAGCATCATTGCAAGCATTCAAGGTAATGCACAAGCCATTTTAAGTGCTGAACGTACCGCTTTAAATTTCTTAACCCATTTAAGCGGCATTGCCACCACCACCCACGAATTGCAAAGCAGTATTTCCCATACGTCAGCAAAAATTACCTGTACACGTAAAACCATTCCTGGTTTACGCGACGTACAAAAATATGCGGTGCGTGTAGGCGGCGGTCGCAATCACCGTATGGGTCTTGATGATGCCATTCTGATTAAAGACAATCATATTGCTTTAGCAGGCGGTGACATTACTCAAACCATTCAACGTGCTAAAGCTTATGCAGGACATTTGATTACCGTTGAAGTTGAAGTCGATACCCTTGAGCAGCTTGAAGAAGTCCTCAAAGAAGGGGTGTCTTTGGTTCTCCTCGACAACATGAGTCTAGAGCAATTGCGTACAGCCGTCGCGATGTGTCAGGGCAAAGCACAAACTGAAGCTTCGGGTGGCATTACCCCTGAAACAGCAGCCAGCATTGCAGAAACAGGGGTCGATTTCTTGGCGCTTGGTTATGTGACTCACAGTGCTCGTTATTTGGATATTGGCTTAGATTACGTCTAGCTTAAATTCAGGATAGCTTGTAACAAAATATAGGCGTTGCAAGCTATCACATATCCTCTAAAATGAACGATATCATGTCATTTAGAGTGAGATTATGACCGTCTTTCGTGCACTCTTGGCCAGTTGTACTATTACAGGCTTAATCACCATGAGTCCTTTCGTTTTTGCCAAAAAAGAAAGTGACAATTTACTCACCGCAATTCAAAAGCAATGGGTTGGACAAAAAGCGCCCACATTCAAATTACAAGATCAACAAGGTCAGTGGCACCAACTTTCTCAGTACAAAGGTCAATGGGTTGTCCTGTATTTCTATCCGAAAGACAATTCACCTGGCTGTACCCAAGAAGCCAATCAATTTAAAGCGCTTTATCCTCAATTTATTAAAAACAATGCTGTCGTCTTGGGTGTCAGTCTTGATGATGTGAAGTCACATCAAAAATTTTCAGAAAAGCTCAATCTTCCCTTTCCCATTTTGGCTGATGATCAACACAAACTTGCCAAACAGTTTGGGATTGTACGCAATTTAGGTTTTACTCAAATTGCCAAGCGTGAAAGCTTTTTAATCGACCCAAAAGGAACGATTGTTTATCACTATACCAGTGTAGACACACAAACCCATGCTGCACAGGTTTTACAAGATATTCAAAAGTTTAGCCAATAAAAAAAGCAGCCTTCGGGCTGCTTCTTCATTTGCTTGATCAGATCAGATTTGCGACTGAATATAGTTTTGCAAACCAATCAGTTCGATCAAACGCATCTGTTTTTCTAACCAGTAAGTATGATCTTCTTCGGTGTCCGACAACTGCTGACGAAGCATGTCACGGCTAATATAATCACCTTTGTCTTCACACAACTTAATACCTTGAACCAACTTTTCACGCACATGATATTCCAGTGCAAGATCGGCTTTTAGACAGCTCACAACATCTGTACCGACATCGACATCATCGCGCTGCATGTTAGGTGTGCCACCTAAAAATAACACACGGCGAATAATGGCATCGGCATGAGAGGCTTCTTCCTGCATTTCATGATCAATGCGTTCGTAAATTTTATTTAAGCCCCAGTCATCGTACATACGTGAATGGATCAGGTATTGATCACGAGCAGCCAGTTCGCCACCGATCAACATATTTAAATAGTCTATGACTTCTGGATTGCCACGCATGATGAAATTCTCCTTATAATATACGCACTAGTATGCAGCGTTTATCTAAAAAATGCAAAAAATAAATTTTATAAGTATATGATTTTCATAAAATTAAAATGAGAAACATACGCATTTGCACTTCAACTTGACTCATTTTATGACTGAAAAATAAGCCCTTAAATCACTTTAAGGGCCTAGACCATGACAAATGCAAGTTACAAATTTCAACATTCCTCAAGCATCAATAGCTCAGAACTTATTCAGCAATTACCTGCTGACCATACTCTGCCATCAGATTTAAAAAGTCAGATTCACTAATGACTTGTACACCCAGCTTTTCTGCTTTTTCAAGTTTAGAACCTGCTTTTTCGCCTGCCACAACACACTTGGTCTTGCTCGACACACTTCCACTGACACGCGCACCCAATGCCTGAAGCATTTGTGTTGCCTGATCACGGGTCAGTTGTTGTAAGGTTCCCGTGAGTACCCAACTTTCACCATTGAGTGGCTGACGTGTTGGCGCTGTAGGCGCATCCCACTCAATTCCTGCTGCCAATAAACGCTCAACCACTTCAATATTGTGCTGTGCCTGAAAGAAGTCCACGATCCATTCCGCGGTAATATCACCCACATCTGGGGTTTTCTTTAGGCTTTCAATATCGGCTTGGCGCAGCGCATCAAAGGTTTGAAACGTGTTCGCAAGCATACGTGCAGTGGTTTCACCCACGCCTCGAATTCCCAAGGCATAAATAAAACGCGCCAGTGTGGTTCTCTTACTGGCTTCTACCGCATCAAATAGGTTTTGAACAGATTTCTCACCCATTTTTTCAATGCCAAGCAAAGTTTCTCGGTGCTGATGTAACTGGTAAATATCCGAAACATCATTCAGTAATTCTAAATGCAGTAAGGATTCCACCCAACGATCCCCCAAACCTTCAATATCCAAGGCTTTACGGGAGACAAAGTGGCGAATCGCTTCAATACGCTGTGCAGCACAGTACAAACCACCTGAACAGCGCGCCAAGGCTTCACCTTCGGGCATGACCACTGGAGAATCACAGACTGGGCACTGGCTTGGAAGCTGAATTTCTAAAGCATCATTTGGACGGAACTCAGGCCAGACTTTTTCCACTTTTGGAATCACATCGCCTGTCCGATAGACACTCACGGTATCACCCACACGTACATCCAAACGGTGAATTTCGCCGATATTGTGTAAGGTCACATTCGACACCGTTACACCACCAACAAAGACTGGATTTAAGCGAGCAACTGGTGTCAATGTCCCTGTACGACCAACCTGCCAGTCGATTTGATCAACCGTGGTTAATGCAGCAACAGCAGGAAACTTATACGCGGTCGCCCAACGTGGTTCACGACTCAAAAAGCCCAATTGCTGTTGCTGTTTCAAGCTATCGACTTTAATCACCATACCATCAATTTCAACTGAAAAATCAGGACGTTCCTGTTGAATCTGTTGGTATTTTTCTTGAACTTCCTGAATAGACTGGCACAAGAACTGGCGTTCAGCGATTTCAAAACCAATCTTGGTTAACCATTCTAAACTTTCATGCATTGAAGGCAAACCATGATCAGGCTGACATTGGGCAATCCCATAAGCATAAAAGGCTAGCGGACGAGACCCTGCTATTTCAGGGTCAAGCTGACGCAAACTACCTGCGGCTGCATTTCGTGGATTGGCAAAGGTTTTGTCACCACGTGCTTGCTGATCGGCATTGAGTTTTTCAAAGCCTGATTTTGGCATCAACACTTCACCACGAACTTCGAGCAAGTCAGGAATCTGAATGTCGCTGCTATATAAGAATTTAGGCAGGTTACGAATGGTTTTGACATTTTGGGTAATGTCTTCTCCTGTTTCACCATCGCCGCGGGTTACACCACGCACCAAAACACCCTGTTCATACCAGAGCGAAATGGCTAGGCCATCTAGTTTCAGCTCAACATCGTATTGAACCTGTTGGCTCGGTAATCGCTCCTCAACACGACGGGCAAAAGCAAACAATTCTTCTTGATTAAAGACATTGCCCAACGACAGCATCGGAACGGCATGGGTCACGCTTTCGAATTTACTCAGTGCCTGACCACCTACTCTCAAAGTTGGCGTATCTTGCTGAATCAGTTCAGGATTTTGTTGTTCTAATGCTTTTAACTGATGAAAAAGATGATCATATTCACTGTCAGAAATGCTCGGTTGATCCATCACATAATAGGCATGGTTATGTTTTGCCAAAATTTGAATCAATTGACGCATCTGCGCAATGATTGCGTTTGTATCCACCATAAAATTTCACCATATAAAAGGGCGGACATCGTCCACCCTAAAGTCTAAACTCAGCGCTTTAAATTAGTTGCTCTGTGCTGCTTGCGGTTTGTAATCAATAATTTGATGACGCCAGTGTTCTTTTAACTGCTGCGTCAGTTCACAGTTATTTTCATCGAATACTTTACCATCAATGTCGCGGGCAATCAGGTTGGCAATGCTAACCATCATGTCAAAGCCTGTTTGTGCATTTGGATTTGGCAATGCCAAGAAAAATGCAAAACCTTGAACCTGCTCAGCCGATAACGTTTCCAAATCAAAACCTGCTGGACCTTCATCGGTTACACGCAACACCGAAAACATCAGCGGACTTTCTTCTTCGGTATTTTCATAGCGATGGAAACACGACAATTCACCAAAACGTAGACCGTATTTCAGTAACACTTTCAGCGCACGGTCGCCAGACAAAACACGGCGCGGGTTCGGATAGACATTGAGTGCAAAAATATATTCGGCATTCGACAAGGCACTTTCATCGTCATAGCGTTGCTGCTCGTGCAAATGCATATCTAAAATTGAGCTTTCTTCTTCAAAGTCTGCAATCTCAACCGTCTCAACATCAGGATTTAGGCTAAGCGCAATTTCTTCTTCTTTTTTAGCTTCTTCAGCTTCAACAGCTGCCGTTTCTTTTACCGTTTCAACTTCTGGTTGTTTGCTTTTTTGTACTACTGCCTCGGACACGACAACTTTTTCAGCAGCAACATTTTGTGCTGTGTCTTCAGTTTTCTTCTCAATAACAGGCTCAGCTTCTGCTACCGCTTCAGTTTTATCATCTTCATCTAAATGAGGTTCAACACGCTGCTCTAGAGCTTGTGCTTTAGACAACTGATCACGTACAAAACGTGGAATCACAGGCTGATTGGTTTCAGGGTTAATGTGCAATTCCGACTCAAGCGATGGCACATATTCTTTCGGTTTTCGAAACATCAAAAACAACCCCAATAAAATAATAGCAACCGCGATCACAATACCTACGATTGTGGTGATTTCCATACTATGACTCCGCAACTAACCCGTATTCTTTCGCTTCTTCTAAATTCACAGTCACCAATTTAGATGTGCCTGGTTCAGGCATTGTAACACCCAATAAATCGGTCGCCATGGTCATTGCCAGTTTATTATGCGTGATGAAAACAAATTGTACCTGCTCGGACAATTCCTGCACCAAATTGCAAAAACGCTGTACGTTGGCATCATCCAGCGGTGCATCAACCTCATCCAGTACACAAAACGGTGCTGGATTCAGACGGAAAATCGCAAAGACCAGTGCCAAGGCGGTCAGGGCTTTTTCTCCGCCCGACAATAATGCCAAAGTACTGTTACGTTTACCCGGTGGTCGAGCCATCAATTTCACACCCGACTGCCAGTCACTTTCTAAACTCAGGCTGGCTTCTCCCCCATTAAACACTTTTGGAAAGAGTTCCTGCAACTCCAGATTGATCTGTTCGAAAGTTTGCATAAATAACTTTCGGGTTTCCTGATCAATACTTTTCATGGCTTGCTGTAACTGTTCCACCGTGTTTTGCAAATCTTGCATTTGGTGAGTCAGTTCTTCATAGCGCTGTGCCACTTCTTCATATTCTTGTGATGCTGCCAAATTCACCGCACCGATTTTGTCGAATTGCTGCTGCGCTTTTTGTAATTGTGCCTGATGCGCTGTAAGCTCAATATCGACCACTTTTAACTGCTCAGCATTGAGCTGTTCAAGTTGCTCGCTATAGTGAGTCAAATCGGATTTGGCTGCCTGCCATGCCAGTCGTTTTTGCTCCAGCAATTCACGGACTTGCTCGTCTTGCTGCTGCAACTGATGGCGCTGCTCGGTCAGATGCTGCTGTTTTTCCTGAACCGTATTGAGTTCAAGTTGCCATTCCTGCCACTGTTTTTGCAGTACCGCGGTTTGCTGTTGCTGTTCTTCAAGCTGCGCCTGCAAACTCGGCAATTCAAGCTGAATCGGTTGCAATACACTTTGTGCTTGCTGAAGCTGTTGTACACACTGCGCGTATTGGCTTTTCAAAAAGCTCAGATCTTTTTCAAGCAGTTCGATTTGTTGTTGCTGCTGTTGGAGCTGCTGCTTGCTGTCTTGTAACTGCCCTTGCACTTGCTGACGTTGCTGTTGTTGTTCTTCACATTGCTCAGCCAGCTCATCAACCTGATATTGCAAGGTTTTATAATGGGGTAATGCCTGCTCCAGCTTGATTGCAACAGCATGCAGATCAATCTCCAGATCATCTTTTTGCATGGCATCTTCTTCGATTTGCAGATCGAATTGCTGGAGTTGCATCTGCAATTGTTGCTGCTGTACGGCAAAGGCTTGCTGTGCGCTGTGTAATTTTGCAACCTGCACATCCAGTTGCTGTTGCTGTTGACGGAGTGCTTTAGTTTGCTGTTGCAGGGTTTGAACCTGTTGCTGCGTGGACTGCAAGGCTTGTTCAGCATCGCTTGTCTGTTGCTGCAAAGCCTGTAACTGCTGCTGCCCTTGTGCCTGTTCCTGCTCAATTTCCTGCAAACGAATACGATGACTCAATGCACCTTGTGCCGCCTGACTTTGCTCGTCATACAGCAGCCCGATGACCCAATCTTGACCCAGCAAATAACCATCCAAACTCAGTAAGCTTTGCCCCGCCTGTAGTTTGGATTGTAAAACCTGTGCCTGAGTAAAATCAGGGACAATCGCCACGTTCTGCCACAACGAATTTCGTGGGTAAGCAATCCAACTGGCGAGTGTTGGCAAACCTAAAAGTTCAGTTTGCACAGTCGTTTCAGTGATGTGCAGTTGTCGTGCCTGTTCAGGGCTAAATGAGCTTTCTTCTGCTAACACATGTGCCGATAGCCACTGTGCCAGATATTTCTCTACCAAGCCTGCATGGGGTTTGGCGACCTCGTGTAACTGCAAAACTTGCATCAACTGCTGGGCTGATGACTGCTGTTTTGGCTGTTGCTTGGTCATCAGTTTTTGCAAGTTGCTTTGTTCAGCCTGCAAGATTTTGAGCTGTGACTGCTGCGCAGCCAGTGCTTTTTGCTGTTGCTGTACAATTTCTTGTTGCTGCTGTTTTTGTTGTTCAAATGCGTGGAGCTGCTGTTCAGTCTGCTGCAATTGCTCGGAAACACGCTGCTGTTGCTCAGTAAAATCGTCCAGTTCAGGTTGAGCCACCTGCGCTTTGACCTGTTGATATTGCTGAGCCAGTGTTTCTTTTTGATGTTCTAGGCGCAGAATATTTTTATTGAGTTGCTCGAGTTGCGACTGCATTTGTGCATGCTTTTGCTGTTGCTGCTCAACTTGGGTTTTAACCTGTTGATACTGCTGCAATGCGATTTGATATTGTGCAGACAAATCTGAATTTTGCTGTTGTTGCTGCTGATCATTTTGCTCAGCATGCTGAACTGTTTCTGCCAGTTGCTCACACTGTTCATGCAAGGTATCCAGTTGCATTTCAGTCAGTTGTAACTGCTCTTTGAGCTGTGTTTTTTGCTGTTCAAGCTGCACAACTTGCTGACTGTTTTGCTGCTGAATATTTTGCTTTTGTTCGACATTGAGTTGCAGTTCCGCCAATTTTTTCTCGGCAATTTGCCAAGCTTGCTGTAACGGCGTGGACTGTTGAATCAGGCGTTGAAACAAACTACTGGTTTCTGTCAGGTTATGTTCCACTGTGTTGAGTTCCGAACGCACCAGTTTAAACTGCTCACCAAACTCGGTCATTTGCGCGGTATATTCCTGCTGCAAACGCTGGCTTTGCTGACATTGGAACGACAAAATTTCGATTTTTAAGGTACGGACTTGCTGTTCAAGCTGTTTGTATTGAACTGCGGCTTCGGACTGGCGTTTCAGGGTTTTGAGTTGGGCTTTCAGCTCGTGGGCAATATCTTCCAGACGTTCCAAATTCTGCGTGGTATGTTCCAGATGTTGCAAAGTTTCACGACGGCGTGCCTGATAGCGCGATACACCTGCGGCTTCTTCCACAAACACGCGCATTTCTTCAGGTTTAGCATCGACCAAACGGTTGATCATGCCCTGTTCGATAATCGCATAAGAACGTGGCCCCAAGCCTGTTCCCAAGAAAATATCGGTAATATCACGGCGGCGGCAGCGCGTACCATTCAGAAAATATTCCGATTTACCCTCACGCGTCACCTGACGGCGCACCGCCAATTCTGAGTAGGCATTGTACATACCACCGAGTTTGCCCAGAGTATTTTCAAAACGCAGTTCGACACTCGCCACGCCCACAGGTTTACGTTTGGCTGTTCCTGTGAAAATTACGTCCTGCATACTACCACCACGCAACTGGCGTGCACTCGACTCGCCCATGACCCAGCGAATGGCATCAATCACGTTGGATTTTCCACAACCATTTGGCCCTACAATCGCACTACGGTTCGCTTTAAAGTGTAATGTGGTACTGTCGGCAAATGACTTGAAGCCTGAGAGTTTTAAACTGCTTAAACGCATACTGTCCTAATTAATGACGTGAGCGACGTGCCCATGCCAACTCGATCTGTTTCATTCGTGTCAGGGAGTCCAACACAAGCCCTCGCAAGTGTCGGCAAAAATCGTGCATAAATAAAGTGGCTTGTTGCAAATTTTGGGTCAAAATAGCATCAATCATCCATTTTATGCGATTAAAGGTTTCCTCCAAATCCCGCCGCGAAGTATTCAGGATTAAAAAATAACAACGGCGCAGTGCGGGGAACAAATCTTGAAAGAACTGGGCGAAATACAAATTATGGAATTGCCCCACGTGATTCAGTAGAAAATAAAACCACAAATCATAAAACTGTTCGGACTGCATCTGTTTGACATGCAGTGCCAGTTGCAGCTCAAGCTGTTCAAATTTTTGTTTTTCGCTAGATACATGCTGATAGATAAAACATTGAATCAACTGACTCAACAACATGTCACAACTTTCAAAGAGCTGATTGACCTGCTCCACACTCATTTCCGTGACAATTGCCCCGCGGCGTGGATAAATCTCGATTAAATGGGTGCGTTGTAATAGCAATAAAGCTTCACGTACTGAACCCCGACTGACTTGCATTTCCTTGGCAATGCGTAGTTCTGGAATACGCTCGCCCTCTAACAATTCGCCAGTAATGATTTGCTGTGCAATCCGATCTGCAATCTGTTCGGCAAGACATTGTTGTGCGGACTGCTGAAGCATGTTTCACCTGCTGAATTTTTTAATTTTGTTTTTAATGTGTGCTGTGTAAAAGTTGTATCACACCCTGATAAATAAAATAACTCCCCACCGTAAAAAGTAAGCCGCTAAAACATTTTTTCAACATGGCTGGGGACAAGGCATGCGCCACTTTTGCCCCAAACTTGGCGGTGACAAAACTCATAATACTAATGCCAATAAAGGCATAAATATGCACATAACCAATCGCATGCGGAATCTGTACGCTCTGTTTAGCACCGAACCACATAAAACCCAGTGCACCTGCAACCGCAATCGGGAAACCACAAGCGGCTGAAGTCGCCACCGCTTTTTGCATCACCACGCCATGTTTGTTTAAGTACGGCACAGTCAGTGAGCCACCCCCAATTCCAAAAATTGCAGAGGCTACGCCAATTCCCGAACCAGCGAGTGCCTGTTGCCAAACTGTAGGGAGTTGTTTTGAAGTATCAACCGTTTTATTGGCACCAAAGAACATACGCTGTGATACCCAAAGTGCAAACACCCCAATAATCAGTTGCAAACTATGTCCCGATAAAACATCGGCAACACCCGCGCCAAGAAAGGAACCAATCACTAAACCAGGGGCAATATTACGCACCACCGTCCACATCACCGCGCCTTTCTGATGATGAGCCATAATCGAACTTAAAGAGGTAATCATAATCGTAGCGAGTGACGTACCGAGCGCCATGTGCATAATCAGGTCGGGCGCATAATGCTGTTGGGCAAACACAATATATAAAATCGGCACAATAATCAGTCCGCCACCCACGCCAAACAGCCCTGCGGCAAAACCTGCAATTGCACCAATCAGTAAATATATGATTAACTCCATCTTATGTTTTCCCACGAATGATTGATTATGGATGCGGATACTCGTCAATTACAGCAGCTACTCGAACAGTCCAACTGTACCCCCGATATTGTATTGCTGAAACACAGCACGACATCGACCAATGACGACGTCCGTGCACTGGCGCAACAAGGCATGCATACGGCTTTGGTGTGTAGTGAAATACAAACACAAGGGCGTGGACAGCATCAGAGACAATGGGTTTCACCACAAGGAAACATCTATTTAAGCACAGTCATTAATACCAAAACAGCAATTGATGGACGTTTGGCACTGGAAGTTGCCTTAAATCTGATTCATATGCCTGTGCTCAAAGACTTTGATTTACAAATTAAATGGCCCAATGATCTCTATAGTAATCAAGGCAAATGGGGCGGCATTCTGGTCGAGCCAATTTCTGCGCATCAAGCAATCGTTGGGGTCGGCATCAACATTATCACCCCACCCGATCTGCAAAATTTAGATCAGGCAGTCACTTCTCTGAGTGAACTCGGACTGCATAATCGTAGCCGAATCGAACTGATTCATGACATATATGTGGCGATTCAGCAGGCAGGCGCATGGTTTAATCATGGTTGCTACAATTTGGCTGAACGCTTTAATCGCGTTGCGATGTTTAAAGGTGAACCTGTTGTTTTCGAACATCAGCAAGGTATTGCTGAAGGCGTATTCCTCGGCATTCAAAATGATGGTGGTATTCTCCTGAGTACCGCTCAAGGACAAACCGTTTATTATCAGGGACGTTTACGCCCACTTCCTTCTGCACAATAATCCGAGAATATCATGCAAAATTTATGGCTCGATATTGGGAACACACGCCTAAAATACTGGATTACCCAAGGTACGGATGTGATTGAACACGGCGCAGAGCTGCATTTGCAGTCCCCTGCCGATTTATTACTGGGCTTAGTTCATCACTTTAAAGCCATGCAGATTAGCCGTATCGGAATTTCTTCGGTACTGGATAAGAAAAATAATGACCGCATTAGTCGCATTTTAAAACGGCTCAACGCCCCACTTGCGATTGCCAAAGTGCAACGAGAATACGCAGGTTTACTTTGTGGTTATGAAGATATTCAGCAACTTGGAATTGACCGTTGGCTGCAACTTTTGGCAGTGGCAAATCCTGATCAGAATTTGTGTGTGATTGGCTGTGGCACTGCCCTCACCATTGATTTGACTCAGGGTATGCAACATTTGGGGGGCTATATTCTGCCAAACCTATATTTGCAACGCGACTCCCTGATTCAAAATACCAAGGGCATTAAAATTCCAGATTCAGCCTTTGAAAACCTAGAACCAGGACGAACAACCGTCGATTGTGTACATCATGGAATTTTACTTGGGCTAATTAGCACCATCCAAAAAATTTTAGAGCAATCGCCACGCCAGTTGATTCTCACAGGGGGTGATGCGGCATTATTTGCCCCTTTTTTACAGGATTATCACCCGATTGTTGAATCAGATCTCTTGCTTAAAGGTCTACAACACTATACTTTGCATCACAAAAACAATACCTGAGCTTAGGACTATCATGAAAAATCATTATAAAGTACTTGCGTTACTGACTTGCGGCGCTATTGTCACTGCATGCCAAAACCCAGCATCTGTACAGCCTCCTGTCACACAGACACCTGTTCAATCAACCACCAATAATCAAAATATTGTTGCCTATTTTTCTTCTATGCAAACAGGTGGGGTTTTACTGACCAATGCGCATAATGCCGATGTCTATCGTGTTCTCATCAAGCATGATGAGCATGGTTATTTGGTGCAGGACTTTTTTCAGGCATCGAAACAGCCGCAATCTAGCCCTGTATTGCTGAGCAATCCTGCGGATCTCAAAAATGTTGCACCTACATCAATCATTGGAGATCTCACGCTGTACTATCGAAATGGCAAGGTGTATCAACAAGCCACTTATAACCCTCAGCATCAGCCGATTGGACGAGCAACTACCTACACTGCTCAAGGCAAACTGATCATGCAAGAAGATAATCGCAGTGATGGTTCATATTCAGGTCAATTTTGGTATCCTGAAAATCTACACTTGGCACTCTCTTTTGAAATGAATGCCAAAAATCAGGTGACTTCTGCCAAAGGCTGGGATCGTCAGCAACATGCCATTGCAAACAGTCAATGTTTTGCTGAAAAGACGCTCAATCCTCAAAATACCAATGACCAATGCTATCAATTGCTGATGCAGTTGTATCAGAATAATGCCACTCTGGCAGATTAACATCGGTTCACGATCACCAAGCAACTGTATCAGTGACCAATGGGGGCAATCATGAAAAATATATTTCGAATACTGGCTTTTAGTTCTGGTTGCCTCATTTCACTTGGAACATCTGCAACCTTACTCAGTCAATATCAATCTACTGGACTGATTGTGGCTTATTTTTCCCCGATTCAGTTTGGCAATGAGTATTCCCCTACTCCACTGACAACAGGCTACTATCGGGTGATCAAACAGAAAAATTCACATGGTCAATACTTAGTACAAGACTTTTATATTGAAAATCGACATAAACAGTCCGATCCTTTTTGGCTAGATAATGCTCAGGACTTACACAGTTTTGACCCTATATCGATTAAAGGAAAAATTAAACTATACTATCCTACTGGTGAGGTCTTTTTTACAACGCAATATAATGCCAAGCACCAACTGATTGGGACAAGCCAACTTTACAATCGACAAGGCAAAGTACTTTCAAAAGATGTTGTATATGCTGATGGCTCAACTCAAAGTGATTATTGGTATAGCCCAAATGTCCCCGCGCTAAAAGTAAAGTTCGATAAAAACTGGCATGTCTTACACGCACAAGGTTGGGATACACATGGTCAAGCCATTCCTAAAAATGAATGCTTTGCTGAAAAATCTTTAGAGCCTCAAAATCAGCTTGATCCTTGTTATTTACTAATGAATCTGCTGAATAATCGCAATCAGACGCTCACCGAAGAAGAACCATAAAAAAGGCGCAATCTGCGCCTTTTTTATCTTCAGAATATTTTATTTCTTCTGATCGTTGTTGCCGAACAATGGACCCATGCCACCGCCGCCACCAAACTGTTTTTGCATACCGCTAAGTGAACGCATCATTTTGCCAATGCCAGATGGATTGGCAAATTTCTTCATCATTTTCGCCATTTGCGCATGTTGCTTAATCAATTTATTGACTTCAGCAACATCCATACCACAGCCTGCTGCAATACGTTTTTTACGGCTTGGGTTCATCAAGTCTGGATTACGGCGCTCTTTAAGCGTCATTGACAAGATAATCGCTTCCATTTTCTTGACTTGTTTTTCAGGATTAGCTTGCTGGATCGCTTGTTGCAAACCTGCTCCGCTCATACCTGGCAACTTATCCAAGAAGCCCATCATGCCGCCCATTTTGCTCATTTGCTCAAATTGCGTCAGCATATCTTCAAAGTTGAAGCTGCCACCTTTTTGCAATTTTTTCGCCATTTTTTCGGCTTTTTCTTTGTCGAGTTTGCGTTCAACTTCCTCAACCAAAGACAGCACGTCACCCATACCCAAAATACGTTGGGCAATACGTTCTGGGTGGAATGGTTCAAGCGCATCGAGTTTTTCACCCATACCCAAGAACTTGATTGGCTTACCTGTAATAGCACGTACTGAAAGTGCCGCACCACCGCGTGCATCACCATCAGTTTTGGTCAGAATCACACCTGTCAGTGGCAAAGCATCGTTAAATGCCTTAGCTGTATTTGCC
This sequence comes from Acinetobacter sp. ME22, assembly GCF_022012315.1. Lineage (NCBI taxonomy): Bacteria > Pseudomonadati > Pseudomonadota > Gammaproteobacteria > Moraxellales > Moraxellaceae > Acinetobacter > Acinetobacter sp. ME22. The sequence goes on along the minus strand of NZ_JAKLTL010000008.1, from coordinate 8,437 downwards.
GCATCCTGACCCGTCATGGCATCAACCACGAATAAAGTTTCAGTTGGTTTAACCGCTGCGTGCAATTCTTTAATTTCGTCCATCATGTCTTCATCGACATGCAAACGACCTGCTGTATCGACAATCAAGACATCGGCAAATTTGATTTTTGCCTGTTCGATAGCACGATTGACAATATCAATCGGTTTTTCTGTCGGTTGAGACGGAATAAATTCTGCACCAACTTCACCTGAAACCGTTTCTAACTGTTTAATCGCCGCAGGACGATAAACGTCGGCAGAAACCGTCATGACTTTTTTCTTTTGGCGCTCTTTTAAGAAGCGTGCCAATTTTGCTGCAGTGGTGGTTTTACCTGCACCCTGCAAACCTGCCAATAATACAACCACTGGCGGTTTCGCTGCCAAATCAAGGGTTTCGTTTTCCGCACCCATCATTTTGGTCAGTTCATCATGCACAATCTTGACAAAAGCCTGCCCTGGAGAGAGCTGGCTCATGACTTCTTGTCCAAGTGCCTGTTCCTTAACTTTCGCGATAAACTCACGCGTTACAGGTAAGGCAACATCCGCCTCTAGAAGTGCCATACGCACTTCTCGCAGGGTGTCTTTAATATTGTCTTCGGTCAGTTGGCCTGTACCGGTAACATTTCTTAAACTCTGTGAGAGTCGTTCTGTTAAGGTGTCAAACATTGCAAATTCCGCTTAAAATGGTCTGTTGCAAAAAAATCTTTCTCAAAAATAGAAAATTTATGCATGAAATGCTATAGGATACTTGAGTTCACATCGAAATTATATCGCATAGCATGAATATTCATTATTCCAACAAAGGTTTGACATGATCAGTCTCCCCTTGGTGTACACGATACTGGCTTTAATCGCTTATACCACTGGTTTTTGGTACTCCTTTATGCACTTATTGGCGAAGCGTGAGCCAAACCGTTGGTTTATTGGCATCATTCTGAGCATAGGTCTGTTGTTGCATGGTTATATTTTACAACATGACATGCTAACAACACATGGGGTCAATTACGACGTTTTCAACCTAATGTCGTTTACTTCTGGGTTAATGCTCCTCTTGAGCGCAGTATATAGCACCTATCGTCCCGTTCTTGCCCTCAATTTGCTGGGCATTCCTGTTGCAGCGACAGGGCTTATTTTTGGTTTTGCGTTTAGCCAGCCCAATCAGTTTATTGAAGAACACTCTTTTGGGCTAGATGCACATATCATTTTATCATTATCAGCTTATGCTGTCTTACTCATGGCAACCATTCAAGCCGTCTTGATGTGGTTCCAAGACCGCGAGTTAAAGAAAAAACAAAAACGGTTGTGGGTCAATCTATTACCCCCTTTTCAGGTCATGGAATCATTGCTGTTTGACATGCTGATCACAGGTTTTGTGGTTTTAACGGTGGCTCTCGGTTTTGGTTTCTTTACTGTAGATAGCTTCTTGGGACAACATTTAGCACATAAAACGGTATTTAGCATTATCTCATGGATTGTCTATGGTGTGTTGCTCGTTGGTCACTTTAAGTTTGGCTGGCGTGGACAAAAAGCGATTCGTTTTACTTTGATTGGCTTTGTATTGCTTGCTGTGGGCTTTATTGGCAGTAAGTTTATTTTGGAGATGATTTTAGGTCGCTAATCAAGTGACCTAGTCGCCTCTCTGTTACATAAATTAATTTGCGACATACTTGGCATTTTTATAAAAAAAAGTTATTCTTTTCAAATATATAAAATTTGTATTTTATTATTTAAATCACTGTTATTATATATTTTGCCAATCAAATTCGAATAAATTTCAATCAAATTATCTAGTTAATAAAAATATTTAACTGTTTTTACATATCTTATTTATCCATCAACAAAATACCAACAAGATGAATAAATAATACTACAGACATTTTATTGGAATATTTTATCTATTCATTTTTTCGATTTCATATTAAATTCGACATACCATAAAATGAATTACAGGCTCAAAAGATGATAAGCAACAATACGCGATCTCCATCAACATCGCTCACACAAACGTCGTCTTGCTGTAATACATGCAAACATATTATGCCCACGCAAAAAATTAACCCTCAGTTTAAAGGTCTGATTGCAACTTATGATGCAAATCACTACTGTATGCTTGAATGCTTAAATCAAAATTTTGAAAAATCTAAATAACTATTTTCATATAGATTTTATTAAAAGTCTGATACATCTTCATTTTATATTTTAATCAAACTAACCTTTATTATCTAAAATTAAAAATCTAACAATTCCTAGAAAAAGATCGACAGCGTTGTACAATTTGCGTATAACGCTGTTTTTATTTTTAGGGCAATCGCTTTGAAACTGATTCTTGCACCGATGGAAGGCTTAACCGATCCGATTATGCGTGATGTGCTGACGCATGTCGGCAGTTTTGACTGGTGTGTCACAGAGTTCATTCGCGTCACCAACTCAGTTTTGCCTGATCATATTTTTCATCAGTTTTGCCCTGAATTACTGAATGGTGGAAAAACAGCTGCGGGGACACCCGTGCATGTGCAATTTTTAGGTAATGATCCTGAAATGTTAGCAGCCAATGCTGTCCGTGCAGTGGAACTTGGTGCTCCTGCTATCGACCTGAACTTTGGCTGTCCTGCCAAGACTGTCAACCGTCACCGTGGCGGTTCTATTCTGCTTGATGAACCTGATGTCGTGCATATTTTAGTGAAAGCGGTTCGCGATGCCGTGCCTGCTCACATTCCTGTGTCTGCCAAAATGCGTTTAGGTTATCTCGATGAAAACCACACCATGGACAATGCCCACGCCATTGAAGATGCAGGTGCAAACTGGCTGACGGTGCATGCGCGTACTAAAGCCGATGGCTATACCCCGCCCGCCTTCTGGGAAAAAATTCGACCGATTCGCGAAGCACTCAAAATCAATGTCATTGCCAATGGTGAAATCTGGAATTATCAACATGCCAAAGCATGTCAAGCCCAGTCAGGCTGTGAAGATTTGATGCTGGGTCGTGGTGCAGTTACCACACCTGATTTGACGCAATGTATTCGCCAAAAATCTGATCAGGCTTTGCTGTCTTGGCAGGAGTTGGTCGAACTACAAATTCGCTTCCTGAATGGCCCAAGCAAAACTGAAATTGGCATGGTCGGACGTTATAAACAATGGCTCGGCATGATGAGCAAAGCCTACCCTGAAGCCAAGCAACTTTGGGATGAAATTAAACGCATTAAAGTGCTAGAGGATGTGATTCTACAGTTACAACGCAGTATCATCCCCTAAATCATTTTCATAAAGCTGTACCTGTTGCTTGAGCCAGTCCAAAAACAGACTGGTTTCAGGTTGCAAAGTCTGCCCTTCAGGTATCACACTTCAGTATGCCCACGGATATGCCACCACAGTAAAGCTGCAACAGCAGATGGAACAGACTGAATTTTTTCAGCACTATGCCTATCCACAAGCATAATCCATAGAGGGATGTTTGACTTCGCATCCCTCATGCTTATTTCACCTGACTGACATAACTCGGTAAATCCCAAGCACCGCCCAATTGAATCATACGGCACATGCCTGTCGTAGTGTCTGAACTTTTTACGAAGTTTTGACCATTCCAAACCCACTGGGCATGCCACCAACAATCTCCCAAACCACGACCTTTCTGTGATGCTTCAATCACACCATTCTCATAACCCGATGCATCAGTTGTTACCAATTGCGGTTTATATGGTTTTTGCTGCTGAATCACCCAGTAACCATAACCTTCGTTATATGCGCCACGCCAACATAATCCACTCACCAGTAAGCGTTTATTCGGTAAAACTGCTTCGACTTGTGGCTCAAATTTGGTGTATTCATCATTTTCAGTCAGGCTCGAACATTCCCGCTCATCGGATTTGTTTTTTGCTTGCTGCACTTTCAAGTTTTGGGTCAGAAGACTCCAATCCACTTGTTTTTGCCAAAGCTTTAAATTGGCGACTGGAATTTTCTGTTGATGAATAATCGGCATCGGTAAAGCAGCTAAAACTGACTTCTCGGACTGGTTCCCCACACGCATCAAAGCTGATGGCGTATTTAATCGACCTTGCTGTTCATCGAGTTTCAGTAAGACTGCATTTGCACCCTCACTCGACAGTTCCCAACGGGATTTGCCCGCAGCAAAATAAATACGCTGGCTGCCTTTTAAAGCACTTAACAAGGCACGGGTTTGTACTAAATTAAAATTCCCAGCAGCATCTTTTAAAATAATTTTGCCTAAATTTTGCTGACCCACCCAGAAATCCACGGCTTTAGGAATAGCAGGATCACCCTCATCACCCACATCGGCAAGTTGAAGCTTGGCAGTAACCGACTGATTCACACCCGCCTTACGCATCAACAATACAGACACCCTTGCTTGTGCATCATCACTCGAATATCCAGCTGCACGACAGGTTCGGGTATTGTCACAAGTCATTTCCCAGTCTTTATATTGAAATGAGCCATCATCTGCATGGGCAAAAACTGCCATGCCGCCAAGTAACATACCCACTGCGATACTTTTTTTCATTTTCACTATTTTTATCAGATACAAAAAAGCTGATTATGCCGAAAACGATTACTTTTATGCTGTAACAAAATTGCAAATCGCTTGAGAATAAATCATGTCTTCTATTTTAAAAATAAGTCTCATTAGCACCAGTCTATGCCTTGTCATGAGTTCTTTCGCACATGCAGACTGGCCAGAAAATGAAACCCAGCAACTCAAGTTTTGTACCACACTCGCAGCAAAAAATACTCAGGCCATGCAGTACTATCAAAAAGCACAGTATCTACAAGCCCGCAAAGTTTGGACAGAACATGTGGGATATTTGGAAAGCTGTTTACGCATGAAAGAAGATCCGAGTGATCAAGCCAAGCAGATTTTCACTGCAAAAAATTCTGCTTATTTGACCCAAAACAGTTTGGATACCTTATACAACAGCATTGCCCTAACCTATATCAAAACTCATGATTATGGCAAAGCCAAAGCGTGGCTGAGCCTTGCACCTCAATCGCCAAAAACTGCATTCAATTTAAAACTGATTCCACAACATTCAACCAACAACAGTGTCGCTGGTGAATACTGGATGTATGCAGGCTTAGGTAGTTGGCAAAGCTATACTGTAAAAGTCCAAGCCCATCAGCAATATCAGATTCATTTTGAAGGTCTATATTTTGGTTTAAATGGTTTGCTCTATGGGCCAAATCTCGGTGAGTATGAATATCAAGGAAAAATTCAAAATCGACAATCGACTTGGACATATCCTGATCCAATCGAGCATGATTTTTGCCGAATTGAACTCAAATTCCAACCAGATCGACTGCATGTCACCACAACGACCAATGGTTCACCCGACAGCAGTTGTGGCTTCGGACATAATGTCACCGCAGATGGTGATTACCTCAAAGTTTCCTAAAAATACTGTAAAAATAACAAGTCACTCATTTTAATCATGAACATTAAAGACAAGTTGATGATCCTCAACGTATAATTTCATGATTCAGTTAAAAAACTGTACTCACTGTACATTTTTGATCACAAGACAATCTTTGACTGGGGAAAATACAACTTGAATCTTGGGCTAAATCGCATTCGTCAAGTGACCTACAATGCATCGCTGATGTATAACTTCCGTATGGCTATCGCCTTTATTGGAACAGCTTTTGTGCCTTATTTTCTGCATTTTCAACTGGCAACAATCCCGCTGACATTAGGCGTAGTTGCAGCAGGATTAAGTGATATTGATGACCGCTTTACGGTTCGTATTTTAAATCAGTTCTATACCTATTTTGGGTTCTTTATTGCGGCAAGCTCAGTTCAACTGTTATTTCCCCACCCCTTTGTCTTTGCATTTAGTTTAATTATTGCCTGTGTTGTACTGATTTTATTAGGCTCTTTAGGGCGACGTTACGCCACAATTTCATATGGCTGTTTGGTGGTTTCTGTGTATGCCATGCTCGGTGTGCATTTGTTTGATGAATGGTACATGCAACCTCTGCTATTGATTATTGGGGCGGTGTGGTATGGCCTACTCTCAACCATCAGTTTTTTACTGTTTCCGATTCGTCCCGTCCAAGTCAAATTAGCGCAAAGCTACGCTTGTCTTGGTGATTTTTTATTTTCCAAATCCAACTTGTTCGATGTCGATATGACACCAGAAAGCTATCGACAAAGCATGATCGATTTGTCGATGGAAAATGGCAAATTGATTGCACTGTTTAATGACATGAAAACCGCACTACTCACCCGCCTAAAAGGTGACCGTGGGCAAAAAGATACGCGTCGCAGTTTACAATATTATTTTGTTGCGCAAGATATTCATGAACGTGCCGATTCAGCTCATATTGACTATCAACAACTGGCAGATAACTTTAAGCACAGTGATGTACTTTTTCGCTTTCAACGCATTTTATCTTTGCAAGGTAAAGCCTGTAAGGATTTGAGTGACAGCATCATTAAGCAAACACCCTATCAGCACAATACACGCTTTAAACATGCGTTTGAAAACCTACGCTTATCTCTCAAAAAATTACCAGAGCAATATCCTGACGATCCCATTTGGGTCAATGCGCTCCTATCACTCTATCAAAACTTAAAAGCGATTGATGGACAGTTACGCAACCTAGAAGCAGAACGTGCCATAAGCATGGAAATGAGCAAACAACAAGATCAACAACTGAAAGATGATGATCTAAAAGGTTGGGCAGATATCAAGGTACGCATTATGCAGAATCTCACCCCTGAATCTGTTTTATTTCGACATGCGATTCGCTTATCTACTGTACTGTTTTGTGCTTATATTTTTGTACAGTTCACCCATGATCATATTCAATATGGTTACTGGATTCTATTGACCGCATTATTTGTTAGCCAGCCTAACTTTAATGCGACCAAACGTCGCTTACGTCTGAGAATTTGGGGCACGTTACTGGGTATTCTGATCGGATTAGCCATTTTAAAATTTGTTCCTTCCCTTGAGGGACAATTAATCATGCTCATTTTAAGTGGCATCTTGTTCTTTGAACTTCGTAGTAAACAATATGCCCAAGCCACAGCATTTATCACCATTTTAGCTTTAATCAATTTTAATCTTGATGGAATGGGTACAACGGCAGCTTTCCCACGCATGATCGACACATTGATTGGCTGTGGTTTTGCATGGTTAGGCGTCACTTTTATCTTCCCAGACTGGAAATTCCGTCGTCTACCACATAGCATTCGCCGCACACTCAACGCGCAATGTGACTATTTAACTGAAGTCATTCAACAATACCGTCATGGTCGCAATAACGGGCTAGATTATCGTGTTAAACGTCGTACCGCACATAACCGCGACGCAGAACTGGCTTCACTGATTTCAACACTAGCAACAGAACCTGATTTTGACCCTAGTCAAAAAACAGCAGCATTTGATCTACTCTGCTTGAGCCATACCTTTTTAAGCTATATTGCTGCACTCGGTGCACATCGTGAGCAAATTCAAGATCCTGAAATTCTGACTTTGCTCGATACTGCATTAGATGACATTCGTGGCGCTCTCCTGCGTGATGAACGCCCAAATTTAAATGCGCCAAATATGGTACAAAATATTCGACAACGTTTATCACAAAATAATCAGGACGATCAGAAAGCATTGATAATTTTGCAGCAACTTTCGCTAATGTTTGGCATACTGAACCAGCTCATGACCTTGAAACAAAATTTAAGTAATGAGCACAATACCGATGCCAGTGAGTTGGCATCTCTGTAAAAGCTGCGATTTTGGTGTAATATGTTGACGTTTCGCCAATGTTTAATGCTAAACTTTTTTGAGTTTCTATTTGTAACGATTCACTATGACCGCTAAATCCTTATATGCATATACTTTGCAACCCGTAAACTATGAAGTTTCTGAAGCCGAACAGCGTAATGCGCAGTTAATGATTTGGCGCAGTACCAACAAAATCAGTCTAAAAGCTTGGGCAATTATGGGTGCTGTTGTGGTATTAGCACTTTTAGGAATCGCGCTTATCAAAAACTACTCAACTATTTTTTGTTGGGTTGCGATTGTCTGTGTGATTATCTACTTGGCTATTCGTAAATTTGGCTTAGAGTGGTATGTCAAACGCAAAATGAACGAATTTCCTGCACAGGAAATTAAAGGCATTCGTTTAGGCGTACAGCCTCATGGTCTTGTTATGCGTCAACAAATGGGTATGCAAGAAGGGGTTGGTACTGTTGGCTGGAAAGATATGTACGAATGGTACAACACGCCTGATTTCTTACTGATCAATTTTAAAGTCAAAGATCAGCAAGGCGCATATATTCTGCCAAAACGTATGGATTCAAAAAATTTCTCATTTGAAACCATTCGTAAACACCTAAAAGAAAGTGTTGGCGAACCAAAACAAATCTAAGTACCAAAATACAGAAAAACCTCCCATGCGGA